>CAZPPY010000016.1:0-15258 GCA_964588575.1 uncultured Candidatus Saccharibacteria bacterium | reverse complement strand
CAATCGTCTCGAGGTCGCGCATTTCGCCGATCAGCACCACATCCGGGTCTTCGCGAAGCGCACTACGCAATGCGGCACTGAAGGAGTAGGTATCGTAGTGAACTTCGCGCTGGACAATAACCGATTTGCTTGACCGGTGCGTATATTCGATTGGATCTTCGATGGTAATAATGTGCGCTGCCCGCTCTGTATTGATTTTATGGACGAGAGCCGCCAAGCTGGTTGATTTACCAGATCCGGTCGGACCCGTCACCAATATTAATCCTCGCGGATAATCCGCGAATTTGCTGACGACTTGCGGCAAACCAAGTTGTTCAATCGTAAGGATTTCGTTTGGTATTAAGCGTAGCGCTGCCGCCAGATTGCCGCGCTCATGGAACGCATTGACGCGGAAACGGCCCATGTCGCCGAATGCAAAACTAAAGTCGAATTCTTTATCTTTCAACAGAATTTGCTTCTGGTCCTCATCAAGAATTGCAAAGATAAGCGTCTCCACTGCTTCGTCGCTCAATGCATCGGCACCACTCACCGGTGCGAGCGTGCCGTCAATGCGCAACATCGGCGGTAAGCCAACCTGCAAATGAAGGTCGGATGCCTTCTTCTTGACGACTTCTTCCAGTAGTACTTCGATTCGCGGTTGGCCCTGCATGTTCCTCACCCTTCTTTCTCTATGCTATATCTGCCGCGGCAACGCGGTTTACTTCGTTTAATGTTGTCAGCCCGCTTAAGGCTTTTAGATAGCCGTCCTGCCGCATGGTGATCATACCTTGTTCCTGCGCCATACGCTGGATTTCAGTACTGGTTGCACGCTTCAGGATCAATTCCTGTATCTCGTTTGAGACGGCGAATACTTCATATACGCCCATGCGGCCACTGTATCCACCAGGTGTCTGGGGGCTATCTTTGCCCTTAGCTAAAGTATAAGCATTTTGGCTGGCTAGTGGCAAGTTGTCATACCCGATGTCTGTACTGACCGCCTGGCGCTGTGACGCGTCCTGCGGCAAGAGGCTACCAAGCGTTTTGTGGATAGACTCGGTTTCAATCGATGAGCTCTGGTATTCTTCCCGATCGGCAGCGATCCGACGAAGCAAACGCTGGCCAATGACAACTTTTACCGTGCTGGCAATCAGGAATGGCTCTACGCCCATGTCGAGTAAGCGCGGCAGGATACCGGCTGCTGAGTTCGTGTGGAGCGTCGAAAAAACCAAGTGTCCGGTCAGCGCAGCCTGTACAGCAAGTTCCGCCGTTTCTTTGTCCCGTATTTCTCCTACCATCACGACATCCGGATCCTGGCGCAAGATGGACCGCAGCCCGGTTGCAAACGTCAAACCGACATCAGGGTTGACCTGAATCTGATTGACGCCTGGCATCTTGTATTCGACTGGGTCCTCAAGCGTCACAATATTGATTGCGTCGTTTTTAATTTCCTGAATTAAGGCATACAGGCTGGTTGATTTACCAGAACCTGTAGGACCAGAGGTCAGAATCATGCCATTCGTTTGCTTTAGGCCTTCACGAATGGTGCGCAAACTACGGCCACGGTAGCCCATGTCCTCCAGCTTCAGGCTCGTACCTGACTTATCAAGCAACCGAATAACGACCTGCTCACCCCACACAACCGGTGAAATCGCGATACGAAGGTCGATATCTTTGTCGGCAACGCGTATGGAAAATTCACCGTCCTGCGGAATACGGTGCTCGTCAATCTTTAAATTGGATAAAATTTTTATACGGCTTACCAGTGGCGGCTCAGAGCTCTTTGGCAGCTGCATGACTTCTCTCAAGATACCGTCGACACGACAGCGAATCTTAAGCGAATCCTGTAGCGGCTCAACATGGATATCACTTGCTTTATTCCGTGCTGCGAATTCCAGTATCGCTGACAGGGCCTTGCTGATAGGCGAATCCTGGACCAGCGTTTTGATATTGCTGGCTTGGCCCGTCTGCTCCTGTTTCGCCGTTTGCTCGGCAGCAGTGTCTTTTTCGAACTGTCCGATCTGTCCAACAACTGTTTCAGACAGGTGTGATTGGTACTGGCGCAGTACGTTGCGGACACCCTCTTCGCTGGCAACATAGACTTTGAGTGGACGTCCAACTTTCTTACTGAGGAAGTCAACCGCCTGTATGTTGTCCGCATCCAGCATAGCGACTACCAGCCGATGCTGCATTTCGCCCAACGGCACCGCCATGTACCGTTCAGCAATATCCTGCGGGAGCAGATCGAGAATCTTCGGGTCAACCGTTGCGCTGCTGAGATTTACGTACGGTACTTTGGTCGCCTGGGCAGTTGCCTTCGTCAGCTGCTCATTCGTGATAAATTTACTACTGACTAGTGTGGCGAACAGAGAGCTATTATTTTCCTTCGCCTTGTCTTTGGCAGCGGTCAGCTGTTCAGGAGTCAGTATGCCTTCATGGATAAGGTCTTCTTCAACTTGCTGCTGGGTGGCTGCAGATAAAACACTCATAAGGCGAGCACCGCCCTAGTGTCCCGAACCGCTAAACGGGTTCGTGTTGTTACCGCTACCTACCTCAATAAGTTTCGCTGGATTGATTGACTGTGCATTGAAAAACTTCGGATCAGGCGTCGCAAAATCGTTCGTCAGCTGGTCTACGACGGCAACTTTTTGCTGCTGGTTCTGCGGCGTCGCAAACAGGAAATGCGAAACAGCAAACGAGACGCTTCCGCTAATAGCTGCGATAACGATGATGAGTGCGATGTCTTTTTGTTTCATATAACTACGTCCTATTCTACAGCTTTCGTGCGTATATCCAGGTTCTTTGCCGGTTGCCAATACGTCTGGGCGTTAATGGTCAGCGTTAGCTGGCTCTGGTCGCCTGCCAGCTCCATTGTCTGAATCTGAAATGGCCGAATAGAGCGCTCAAAGGCGCTGACAACATTTTGGATTGACCCATAATTACCAGTGACAACAATCTGGAATGGCATTGGCTGTGGTGCAGGATTAGAGCTGGTTTGGTTTGCCTGATTCGCAGCATCATCAGTACCAGTGATGCTCTGGATTTGTACTGACTGTCCGGTGAGAATTTTCTCCAGGCTGGTGGCAAGCGCCGGATAATCGTACTTGCTTGGTAGTGCATCGAGAATAATTTTCGCGTTATTGCCATCTTGCGGGCCACTGCCATTTGGATCGCCACCAATGGCATTCGTCGGCGTATCGACAAACGCACCATAGGACACCACAAGCTTTTTTGAAGCCTGTATATCTACTTTCAGCTGATTCAAGGCATCCCGGCTGGCACCAATAACGCGGTTCTGGTAGGTAAATTGCCCGAATAGCGACACGGACGCAACAGCACTAAAGACAACGATGAAGCACGCAACCGATGTAACCGCAACAATCGTGGCGTTCGATTTTTCAATGAGGGTTCGTTTGACCGAAGGCATGCCCGCCATATTAGCCCTCCTTCTTAAAGATTATCGATGGTTGTTGTGGTGCGGCCTGATTGCCTACGGTTAGCGTAACACTATCGTCAACATTGAAGATAGCCGGATCAAAATTCAGCGTAATAGAATAGGTGGCGGACTGGGCGCTGCGGCTAAAGCTCGCCAGTACAACCGTCGAAAACGCCGGCTGGGAACCCGACACACCCTTTACCGTATACCTTGTAAACTTCAGGCCGTCAACGAATGTATTCACCACATCGAGACCTGGCGCATTGCCGCTGATTGTCATTGTGTCGAGCGTGTAGTCGATGTGAAGGTCGGAAATGGTTGCTTGCGTTGGCGTTAGCTGCGACAGATATCCAAACATGCGCGATGCGACTGGTTTTTGTTCGTGGAGTTGCGATAACGAATTCAGCTGACTCTGAACCGTCAAGATATCGCTCAGGTTATCTGTATGCTTGAGTGTTGCGCTGTTCGCTGTAATGTCATTATTCAGGTCGTTAATACTCTTTTTCTGAACGATATAGACCGAGAATAGCGCTAAGATAAGCACGAACAAGGCGGCGGCACTGGCAATAAAGGATACGCCAATCATCAGACGCTTCACGCGCTGGGTTTTGATGTATTCCTGCTTTACGTCTGGTAAGAGATTAAGTTGTATCATTCGTCTCTCCCTGCCAGACCAACGGCGACGCTAAACTGGTTCGCAATCGACAGCAGCTCATTCTGGCGGTCCGGGCTGAATTGGACGTTATGCCAGGCATTACCGATCTCAACATTCAGCATAAATTTGTTCGCCAGATACAGCGGGAACTCCGGCAGTACCGATCCGCCGCCGGTTACAATGATGCGGTCGAAGCCAACATTCGCGTACCGCGTTTGGAAGAATTTGATTGATTTTTCAACTTCCGACGTCAGGATCTCGACCGTACTGATAATTGCCTGGTAGACCTGACCCTCGAGTTTTTCCTTGCTCAAGCCAAATTTCATAACAAATTGCTCTGCCTGTTTTTCGTCGACGTTCAGGTTCTGCATTGCTGAACGAATGATTGCTTCCGTTCCTGTCGGGATAGACCGAGTCAATCTGGGCATACCGCCATATACGGTCACAATATCAGTCGCCTTCTGGCCAACGTCCAAAATCATATACGCGCCGGTGGTATCAGGCGAGGCCAGCGACCGAGCCAGTGCCAGATTATCCGGCTCAAAAGCAACCACATTCAAGCCGGCGGATTCGATGACATCCAGCCGACGTTCGATAAACTCGTTCGGTACTGACGTCAACAAGATTTCATTTTTTGTCTTGTCAACCGGCGAGTCACCGAGTACCGCCCAGTCAATTTTTGACTCGTTGAGCGGTGTTGGTATAAGCGCATCGGCCTGGTAGCGGATCGACTTCTCAAGTTCATGCGCTGGTAACCGTTCCACATCAGCAACAGTCGTGAAGACGCGGTTTGAGGGCACGCCAACGGCCACGTTACGAGTGCTGAATTTGGCCTGCGACACCAATTGGGCGATTGCCTGTGTTAGATGCTGCTGATCATTTTTGGAGTCACTCAGACTAAGCCGGCTGTCGATCGGCATGTATGCGTATTTGTACAGCGTCTTCATTGGCCCACTACCACGCAACTCAACAGCCCGGAGTGCCGTACTGCCGATATCCAATCCAAAGAAAGATGATACCCCGCTTAATATGCCCATCGTTTTCCTGTCCTGTTTTTGCTGTTGTCTGTCTGTATCGTACGCATCACCTTTTCTCGGCTATGCCCCACCCAGAGGGGACGAAAAGCTTTAGGCCAATTATAGCATAAGCGCTGCATCGATGGACAAGCCTTTTTGCCGCTGCCTACAGAATCGGCGGAAGGCCGGTGATTGCGTCATAGCCACTATCAGGCACGTTTGCACCCCGCGGTAGCCAAAGCTCGGGCGTGTACTGGAAAACTTCGCCGGCGTGATTTGATCCCAAGGTATCACCGGACGACTGCCCAACTGAACCATAGGTGCGCAGGAAATGCATCGTCTTGGCAATAAACGCGCCGGTAACCACCAGTTGCTGCTTACACGCCTGGTAATAGCCGGTGGCGTAATCAGTCGATGGATTCCAAGGCAAGCTGTTCCCTTTTGCACAGGTGTAGATGCCGCCGCCAACTCCGGCTTTCAGTTCGGCCGCGTAAATGCCGTCCAGCTTGGTTACTCCCGCACCGATGTAAATATTGCCCCCGACGACCACTAACTTAAAGGAAGGGATATCGCCGGGAGCGCCCCAACCGCTCGTGTTATAGCTGATATTGCGCGAGATGTACACGTCGCTGTTGGCATACATGATCGTCTTGCTCCCATTCGCCAGCAAAGGCGGCAGATTCGTGATCGTCGTTGTTGCCGATCCGCCGCCAACTGTCGCAACTCCCGGATCATTGGTGTAAATACAGTCTTTATTCGCGTCAAGATTGAGCGCACCGGCGCTGCCGCCAAACAGCCCCGTTGAGAGATCTACGAGACTTGCCGGAGAATTGGCGAGCGACAGACCAGTTGGATTGATACCCGAACCCTGCGCCGTGGCAAAGTCCTGGATCTGTGCCAGGGCCTGGACGGCGTACTGTGTCCCGGCACCTGCATAGCCGGCGGCGTGATTTGTCCAGCTGAAGATACCGGCCTGGGCGTTCAAGCCGCACGCACTTGCGTTTCCATCCGGACTCTCCCCGGTGAATACATCGCCCCCGTACACCTGAAGATATGGCAGATTCACGACTGCGAATGTCGCGTTACAGGTTGTGCCACCGGTACTGGCCGTAACGGTCGCCTGTGCACTATAAATGCCGGTTCGGCCGGTAGCGGGTATGCTACTGAAGGTTGAAACAACCGGTGACCCGCTGCCACTCACGCCCTGTGTTTTGTTGTAGCTGTAGACGACACCGGCCGGCGGCGTAATTTGCAGCGCCACTGTCGAACCAGCCGGCACGCCATTGCCGGTCGTCGTGATACTTACACTTGCCTGGTACGTCATGTAAGGATCGATCGCGAGCGGTGAGAACGTGATGGCGCAACCGTACGAAACACACGGCACACTTGTTGACGCCTGGAATATAGCATCGGTATTGGGCGGCGCCAGCGGTCCAACATCTCTGACATGCAAAAATACATTCTGCGCGTTAACAGGATCAGTGACAGAAGTAGGAATTGGAATCTGTTGCGCACTTCCCGACGGGACAGTACCAGATGTCCAGCCATTAATCGTTATAAAGCCCGTAGTCGCCCCATCGGCATCGCTGAAATTGACCGTTGCGATCTGCTGCTGGCCTGGCCCGCAGGCAACCGTTATCGTTGCGGTCGGCAGCTGGTCTGGCAATGGCAGCTTATTGGCCCGACTCTGGGCATTGCCACATTGCGATCCAATATGAAAGCTGTTGGCGCCATTGTTCCAGTAAAACACTATCTCCGGAACGCTTGCCCGCCAGTCGTGGTCACACGTTGCCGCAGTCGTATTATAGAGAGTCGCGTCATGTACCCAAGGGTCGTACCCACTTGTTGTCACTGGGCTACTACAGAAGTATGGTGGCTGGTAGGTCCAGTTAACGCCAAAGCTTTTACCCGGACAGGTCATCTGAGTTGTAATGGCGCAGGAATTAACACTCAGCGCTTGAATGGCGCTTGACCATTTTGCAAAGTTTGCGCGTGCATCAGTTATGCCTGTTGAGGGTGATACTGCGTGGAAGTCTATGCCCATCATATAATCTATGAGAAATGCAGCACCTGTCTGTGAGTTCAGGTTATAGCCACCGTTACCGCCAGTTTGGTATAGATAAGAATTTATATCAGCGATGAATGCGGCAGTTGTATTGTCACCGTAAAGAAGCGAATGGCCATTACCGCCGCTACTACTGAGCCAGCAGTTGCCCGTACCATAAATTGCTTTGATCGAAGGGTCAGGCAGTACGTTGCACCAAGAGCTGTCGTTTCCATTGGCAAAATAGCCACATGAGCCATTCGTGCAAGCAAAAGCCTTCGATTGTCCGATAACCAAGCCGACCACACTTCCACCCAAAGCAAGGCTTATGACGAGAACAAGGCGCTTGAGCATTTTAGTGGTTCCCCTGTACATACGCTAATTCGGCCTGATATCGAGATAATAGGAAGTCCTTCTCAGGAATACTCGAAGCGTTGAGAACCGTAATCAACTTTTGCAGTGTCGTAATGGCATTCCCCTTATCACCGGTGTCTTCATACGTACCGCTTAGCCGTTCCAGCAGCTGAATATCGTCGGGTGAATAGACAAGCGCCTCCTGGTACGCCGTCGTGCTCTGGGTAATTTGGTTGTTGTTACGATATGCATCACCCAGTGTCGTGTATGCCGCCTGTTTCGCGGTAGATGTCTTAGCACTGCTGACTTTAGCCTGTGCATCTGCAACCGCCTGCGCGGGACTGAGTGCCGTATTCCCTTGCTTCTTGCTCGTTCCCGGAGGGCCAACAGATACAAGCCCGGCCTTCTGCGCCCCATAGTATGTACCGGCAATAACAGCTGCAAGTAAGACAAATCCAAGCAGTCCAAGCAGAAGTTTGCGTCCAGCGTGCCTATGATACACGGCATCACTGGTAACAATTCCGGCAGAATCCGAAGTACGCTTGCTGCTCATCTTGGCTATTAGTATAGCAAAAGCACGAGCGGCATGGGTAATAAATCAACTCCTGTTGCATCTGATTAAAACAGGCAGTAACAAGCGTGGCGAAGTACGTTAAGAGGTGAACCCAAGCTCTGCCTCGCCTAACGGTAGACCTTCCATAACGGTAGTAAAATCGCTACCCGTATAAGTGCCAGCAGGCTTGCCGATCCATGCTGCCTCAGCTTTCGCATAGGCATTTCTTGCCTTGAATCCTGTAGATCGATGAAAGCACCGTGTGACATGGCTAGCAAGCCAACCGAGCCACAACCGGCTGGGCAAAATAGTAAGTTCTTCCGCTGCATCTTCTATGCCGGTTCCAGTTGGCCCTAAGAGCATCTCTACCTTTGCCAGTGCAGCCGATGGCCCTTCTGGATCGATTGCCGCAATAACTAGTTCGTCGCGAAGCCCCGGCGACAAGGCGTCGAGCGTCCCTAGTAATAGTACTTCGCTTAAATAAGCAACGGACCGCTCACCAGTTATTGTCGTGCGGATTGATTCAATTGTGGCTTCATTGAGCCACTGTGCATGGTATACACCTCCAATACCTTGTTCATGGCGGTAAGTCGGCAAAGCGAGCCGCAAGCCATTTCTGACCCCATGGTACAGTGCGCCGCTTTCGTCAAAAACTGTTGCAGACGCAAACGCAGCATGCAGCAATTCGTGCTTCAAAGTATGGTCAACGAACTTATCAATTCCACGCCCTGGGTACAACTCCTCGCAAGCCAGCCACTCTAATACGCCAGCGGAAATCATTCTCTTCTCAGCATGGTACGTCCCAAGTGATTGACTTAATCGCGCCTCTTTGCCTGAACGTAAGATATCATCAATGACCAGGCGCTCTTCGGTAATGTGGCTCAGCCGCTGCTCAATCGTCTCACGGAGTGATGTTCCATCAGACAACACCCGCTCACCAAGTTGGCCCATCAGCCCATTCATCAATTCTTGCTTGGCCCGTGGTAGCTCCGCACGCAACTTTGTCGAAAAGTCCTCGATCAGCCGCTGGTGTGCAGTGACAAAGGTGCTGTCTTCGGCGATAGGGTCAAGGCCTAGGTACTTCGCTTCGGCCAGCAAGGTACTTTCTTGCAGGCCGCTATAATAGTCGCGTGCTGCACGGAACTCTTCCACGCTCGAAAGTATCCAATACAAGGCAGGCTGCGTATTGAGCGACGCTTCCCAAACTTCCGGTGTAGAGACCTCAGTATGGAGGCGAGGATCTAACATATGATACGGGTCTGCAGGTTGTTCGTAGCTCATTGTTTGTTTCTGCTCGAAAGCGCTAACTTATGTATATATTAGCATAAAAAATGTTTTTACTCAACAAATTTATGCGTTAAAATGTTCACATGAGTTTATCTATCGGAATCGTGGGGTTGCCGAATGTCGGCAAGTCTACCTTATTTAACGCGCTGACCGGCAATCAAGTATTGGCTGCAAACTATCCGTTTGCGACGATTGAGCCGAATACCGGCATCGTCCCTGTCCCTGACCATCGACTGCAGCGCCTAGCTGACTTGTACCACACCCGGAAAATTGTGCCGGCCACCGTCACATTCGTCGACATCGCAGGACTAGTCGCCGGCGCGAGCGAAGGCGAAGGTCTCGGTAACCAGTTCCTAGCGCATATCAGAACTACCGACGCAATTGTGCAGGTAGTCCGTGCCTTCGCAGACAGCAATGTAGTACACGTTGATGAACATCACGACCCGAAGAAAGATATAGATGTTATAAATACCGAGCTGGTACTTGCCGACCTTCAGACAGTCCAGCGTCGACTACCAAAATTACAAAAAGAGGCCAAGGCGAACCCAAAACTCGCACCTGAAGTCCAGTTTCTCGGTGATGTTGCATCTGTGCTTGATACAGGCCGCCCGCTGAATCAAGAGCTGCGCATTATCGACCATCCGCTCTGTGGCTGGCTGCGTAAAGAATTACAGCTGCTAACGCTCAAGCCGGTTATTTATGTGTTCAATGTCGACGAACAAACACTTGCCGATGAAGCAAATAAAACTCCACTCGCACAAACGGTTGCACCAAATCGAGCACTGTTTGTTTGTGCCAAACTGGAGAGCGAGCTGCAAGGGCTGGATGAAGCTGACGCATCCGAATTACTTGCAAGCTACGGCGTGAAAGAGTCCGGATTGATCCAGCTCATCCACGCCGCCTACGACACGCTTGGGCTGCAAAGCTATCTGACTGGCGGCGAGCAGGAAGTCCGCGCCTGGACGATTCCGAAAGGTGCTACTGCCCCACAGGCCGCGGGAGTCATCCACACCGATTTCGAGCGCGGCTTCATTGCCGCACAGGTGGTTAACTACAATGACCTCATCGCTGCCGGTTCCGAGCCGGCAGCCAAGGCTGCAGGGAAAGTACGGACAGAGGGTAAAGAGTACATTATGCAGCCGGATGACGTGGTTGAATTCCGATTCAACGTCTCAAAATAGTTATCAGCGCTTCATGAGCCTTGGAACGCCGAACCTGGCAAACGCCGCCGTTGGCTCAAGAGCGGCAGCCGCGTATACGCACTAATGACTGGCACGACGCGTTTCATAGCCGCAATGCCGATCTCTCCAGGCGACACGTGTCGCATAGGCGGCTGTGCAAGCGTGGCAGGCATCGCTGCTAGCTGGCTCGGCTGACCAACCATGCGCGCTGATTGAATCTGCTGCTGGAACTGATGGTGTTGAATAGCCAGGAAAACTTGCAGCTGTTGGTTCATACGTTCCAAGTTTTGCTTTTGTACTTCCTGATGCAACTGCGTCAACTTCTTTATCTCAGTCATCCGGAACTGGACGTATCCGAATAAACGACGCAAGCGCGTTTGATCCCAAGTACTGAAATGCAGCGTTTTCATACCAGTACTGACTTTAATTTCTGCGCCGATTAACCACCGGTTCCGATAATCGAATTCATTAATCATGTCGAAGCGTAAATCCTCAACCACCAGATAATTGAGTGGTTTCTTGTCCACGAGCAGCAGCCGGTCGCCAGTCGCCACCAAGAGTGCAAAACCGGCTTCATAGAAACCGTTTACGCATTCATCTATCTGTTCATCGGACATAAGCACATGGCATAACTCATGTACTTCGCTCCGCCCCCAACCATGCATACTGAAACGAATACGTTGCAACTGTCCATCGAGGTGTGCTTTGCTGATCATCATTTCCTCCTCGATCCTTACATTCTTTACATAATAGACCGTAAGCGCATATAGAAGCGGTAAGAATGACTACACTCCAGATGCGATATTCCTCACACTTGCTCCAATCTATATCTATGTCTTATAGTGAAGATATGCTTGCGACCATGCGTCAAACAGCAAGACTTGTGGAGTTTTTCCGTGACAGCGGACTGAAAATGACGTTCCACAAGAACGACTATATCGTACGGCCCGGCGAATTTCCGCCGGGTATTTTTTATATCGTTGAAGGCCTGGTCAAAGCGTACGACATCACCCGCTACGGAGATGAAAACCTGCTCATTTTCCGGAAAGACCACGAAGTCTTCCCGCTTATTTGGGCGATCACCGGGCAAGAGCGACATGTTGTGTATCGCGCACTCGCACCCACAACCGTTTACCGCGTCGACCGCCCGGCGTTTATGGAATTCGTGCACCACGAACCAGACGTCATCGCCCCGCTTATGGATATGACGATTGAGATGTACCGTCTCCACAGCGAACGCATTCTCAATCTTGAATATCGCACCGTCCGGGAACGCATTATTTCATTTCTGCTCACGACCGCGCAGCGCTTTGGCGTCGAAACAAAAGACGGGCTACGCCTCGAGGTACCGCTTCGCCATCAGGACATTGCCAGCTCGGTCAATGCATCACGCGAAACAACCAGCCGTGAATTGGCGATTATGGAGCGCAAAGGCATGATTGCCAAAGATTCATCGCGGATTCTTCTAAAAGATCCGGCAATGCTACAAGCCTACCTATCGCGCCCGCTGCAGCCTACTTCCAGTTCAGTGTAATCCGCTCGATAATTTCTACGACTTTATCGTGGGGCGGTATATCGCGCTGGTCATAATAATGATCAGTTGACATGTAATTTTCGACGACACTGAGGACGTAAATTTCATCCGCCATAATATGCAGCCGATCGACTGCCGGAATGCTGGCCAACGGCGTCGCGACAATCAGCTTCTCGTGCGGAATCGGCTTTACAAATTCGGCTGCCAGATCAATCGCAAAGCCGCTTGCCAGTCCATCGGTGACAAGGATAATATTCCGGCCGGCCAGCAGGCGTTTATCGACCGTATTTCCTTTGCCTAAAATACGGTTCAAGTTGTGCAGGCGCACCAGCTTTTCCTGTTCGATATACTGCCGGTATTCGCCGATCAATTCATCAAGTTCGCCAGGAGAATACGTGTTATTGTACGATACCGAACCGTCCTGGCTGATTCCGGCAACTGCTTCCAATTCGCGTGGCAACTTAATCTCTTCATTTAAAAGTAGGGACAGCACACAGTGCAGCGCGGCAGCAATTTGCGCACCAACCACCACGCCACCGTCGTTCAATGCAACAACAGCGCAGTTTTCATAGCGGTATTTCACCACCAGTTGGTTCGCGAGCATCCGCCCGGCCTGTGCACGGTTTGCGAAGTACATACGCGTATTGTACCAAGAGATTAGTAGAAAAAGTTATGGTAGTTTATGCAGCAAGTAGAACCGTTCCTGGTTCCCCTTCGCACCAGCCACTTCTGAATCGGCTTTATTCATGATTACAAAGTACCGTCTGGCCCAATCTTCGAAACCTTTTAAAATGTCGCGGCGAATGCGGTCATTCTTGATAACTCCCTTGTGCTTCAACGCGCTCTGACCGGCCTCAAACTGCGGCTTGACCATAACGACGATGTCGGTTGTAGTGCTTGTGATAGCTGCTAGGTGCGGCAAAATGTCTCGCAGGCTAATAAATGACACGTCTGCCACGGCTATATCGACTGACGTGCTCGGTACAAAGTCGCGGATATCGGTCTTTTCATGCAGCTCAATCCGTGTATCATCCCGTAAACTCGGATGTAATTGATTTGTACCAACATCGACAGCAATAATTTTTGTGGCGCCGTGCTTGAGTGCGTAATCCGTAAAACCGCCAGTTGAGCTGCCGACGTCGAGCATAGTCTTACCTATAAATGATAGCCCGAGCGCTGTCGCCACTGACGCCAGCTTCAGGGCGGCACGGCTCACATACTGCTCGCGTGCCGTAAGCAGAATGTCGTCTTCCGCACCGACCAGATAACCGGGCTTCGTCACCACTGCACCATTCACCTTCACCTGGCCAAGCTTGATGAAGCTCTCTGCCTGACTTCTCGTTGGTACGAGGCCGCGGGTCACGGCAACCCGGTCAAGCCGTTGCTTTGCCAAGGATAACCTCACCGGCGATTTCTTTATACGCGCCTTTTTGTTCAACGATATAGAGCCGATCGCAGGTAAAAGTCCTGTTTGCCGCCACCATATCCTGTCCTTGATGAGTAATATGCGGCCGGAATTCCTGCCGTACTTTCGTCGCCTCATCAACCAGCCAAGCATGTTTTTTATGCAAATAGTTGCGAACGCGTGCTTCGATAGTTACTAATTCCAATGATGGCTGCAGCAGCCGAACTGGCCGGCTCTTGTGCGGCCCAAACATATCAATGCCGCCTGTCGTTACTGTGAAAGGATGAAGTGTTGTCAGCGCCCGCGCCAAACCACGCATGATCATGCCAGAAGAATCGGATAGACGAAACCACGGCACGATGGTTAGATGCAGTAGCCAGGTTTGAAACCGTGTACCAATAATCTGGTTCTCTACAAATGTACAAACCAGCCGGTCACCGGGTTGCATAAGGTTAGCCTTTCACACGCTCGCGGTAGGTGAAATTTGTGGTATCGACAGAAATAAGGTCGCCAGTTTTGATAAACGCGGGGACGCGAATCGTAATACCGGTCTCCAGCTGGGCGTCCTTGGTGACAGACGTCGAAGTATCACCCTTCACGACTGTCTCTGCATAGGTGACTTTAAGCGGCACATTCTTGGGTAATTCGACTTGTATCGGCTGGCCATCGAACAATTGCAGCGATACCTTATCGCCCTCTTTCATAACCCCGGCGCTATCACCAACAAGCTCGGTGGGCACCTCAAACTGCTCGAATGTTTCGTCATTCATAAAATAGAATGTCTGGCCGTCATTATAAAGATACTGGACGCTCTGGTTCGTTACATCGGCACTATCGATCTGTTCATTGCCTTTGAACGTCTTCTCAAGGACCTTGCCATCGAGCAGACTTTTAATACGCACATTCACGATCGAACCGCCACGACCCATTACTTTTTGAGCATAGTCGACGACCCGGTACGGCACACCATCAAGCTGGAAAATTGTACCCTTTTTGAGGTCCGTAATGCTGAGTGCCATGGGTTTATCTCCTTAATCTAACTGTGTTGTTATCCGATCAATCGTTGCCGTCAGCTGCGCAATATCGACTGTTCCAAATACATTAAACTGACTCGCCAACAGCATATCGGACCGAATGCTTTCAAGTCGCTGTTTTGCCACATCCGCAAGCTTCCCTTGCTCGGCGCGTGTCTCGGCCAGCTCGTAATCCCGAACATCCAACCGGGCATCGGCCAAGTCGCGTTTCAGTGATTGCAATACCTTGGCCTCATCCTTTGCCAGCAGCGATATATCCGTCCGCGATAGAATGCGGGTGATGTCCGCCGCCAGCCGCTTCGTCAGCACGTATACAGTAGCCAGTTCCATAGTGCTATTGTAACAAGGAACCGGCTACGGATATGTTAATTTGTCGCCACAAACGGGAGCAGCGCAATGTGGCGTGCCCGCTTGATAGCACGCGCCAGCTGGCGCTGTTCGCTTTCGGTCAGGCCGGTCTTCTTGCGAATTTCGATCTGCCCGTATGTATTCACGTAGCGCTGCAATGTCTTGAAATCTTTATAGTCAAAATATGCAACATCTGTTCGGGACTTAAAAATCTTTGCCATTCAAAATTTCTCCGAAATTTTGAGCTATTAGCCATTAGCTACCAGCTCTTAGCTTAGTAAATTAGAACGGGATATCATCTAAATTGATGGGCTCATCACCAATATCTTCGATAACGACGTCGTCGGTTTTCTTTGTCGACTTGGTCGTACTGCTTGCACTCGTACCGGTACCGCCCATATCGCCGCTGCCACGGCTATCGATGAAATTGAAGTC
>CAZPPY010000015.1:0-15843 GCA_964588575.1 uncultured Candidatus Saccharibacteria bacterium | reverse complement strand
TACTGGTTGATGACGATGAACAGCTTGTGACGCTGTTGTCTATGAAGTTGTCGCATCTGGGTTACGAAGTCGATTGCACCACGCGTGCAGATCTCGGCTTCCGTCAGGCGCTGCACAATGACTACGATGTAATTATTCTCGATATGGTCATGCCCCGGCAGAGCGGGCTTGAGATTTGCAGCAGTCTCCGCGCCCGGGGCATATTAACTCCTGTATTAATTTTGTCCGGCAAAACTGAAAAGCACACTATTATTCAAGGATTGAGCGCTGGCGCCGACGACTACCTTACGAAGCCATTTAATTACGATGAGCTGGTTGCCCGCATTACCTCGCTGGTCAGGCGCAACAAGAAAAGCTTCAATATCCAGACGCTCTACCGCGACGGTCTCAAGCTTGATATCCCGCTCAGCACTGTCTGGCTTGCCCAGCTCTCTGTGTCACTAACCAAGAAAGAGACATTACTCTTGAAACGTCTGATGGCCGAGGCGCCAAAGCCGGTTCCCCGCGGCATGTTGCTGCAGGACGTCTGGGGCATCGGCGATATGCACGCCAGCAACCGGCTGGATGTCTACATCGGCCGCCTTCGCAGAAAACTCGCCGACCTTTGCGGCGACGACTGCATCCGCACCGTCCGTGGCGGCGGCTACTATTTTGAAAAATCGAACGCATCTCTTGCAATCAAATAAAATACCCCTCTTCGTGAGGGGCGCTTTATTTGGTGCAGCTTCGTGAACGAAGCTAGAACCAAATTACTTTTGTCGGGTTATCCAAAAGTTTTTTAGCATCGATACAGTGAGCGTCGAAAGCATGAATCCAATCACGGGTACCAGGGCATTTATCCAGGGATCGATCTTTACTACAAAATGAAGATAAGATGCCACAACTAGGTACGTAAGAATCATAATACTTACGCGACGTGTCCAACTCGTTTCCCATGCTTTATCGTATTCTACGCGTTTGTTCCGTGCCTCAACAGCAGCTAGCCTTTTTTCAATATCATTCTTCATGAGCTAAACTATAACAAAATAGACGCCGGTTCCGGCGTCTATTAATTCAGTATCGTATGGTACACCTGGCAGGATTCGAACCTACGACCTCTGGCTCCGCAAGCCAGCGCTCTATCCAGCTGAGCTACAGGTGCGCGCTCGCATGAGACAAACCTACCGGTTTTTCTCATCGCGCGGGGCGCTGGAATGAATCCGTCGCTCCGGCTGCTCTTTTCCCGAACAGCAAACAACAGGGGTGATTGTAGCACATATTGTCACGCAATACTAGGGCTGAAAGTACGGGCCTTATCTGTTACAATTGCACGTGGTCAGTCAATTTCACAAACCAAGGAGCGAAGCCGACGTTTGTGAAATTGAAAGAAGAAACGTAGGTAAAGGCTGGAGTTTTTGGCTTTCGCTAAAACAAGGTGTTGCCGTACATTTCGACCTGGAGAGGTGACCGAGTGGTTGAAGGTGCTGCTCTCGAAAAGCAGTGTGCAGGTAACTGTACCGAGGGTTCGAATCCCTCCCTCTCCGCCAAGAGAAAACAGCCCACCTTCAGGCGGACTGTTTGCTTCTTGCAGAAGCGAATTCGCCCCCTCAGGTGCTATCATGATGGTATGATGGGCTATGCTTTATTTGCCATGTTGCTGACTGGCTTGCTCGTTGCAGCTATTCTGGCCTTTGAAATCTGGATGTTTGTGGATGCGGTCACTAATCGGCGTCTCACTGACACCGAGAAAATTCTCTGGTGTATTGGAATGCTTATTTTCCATCCCTTCGTGGCCATTGCGTATTATCTTGTGGTTTATATGAAGAAGAAGACCTGAGATGCAAGACAGTATTTTTATGAAAATTGTGAAAGGCGAAATCCCCTGTCACAAGGTGTACGAGGATGAATGGACGCTCGCCTTCCTCGATATCCATCCGGCTCAGCCTGGCCACATGCTGGTTATCCCGAAGAAGCAAGTCGAGTTTATCTGGGACCTAACAGAAGAAGATTACCAGGCCGTTATGGCAACAGCGAAAAAAGTAGCCCTGCGCCTGCGGGAAGTGATGGGCACGAAATACATTGGCGAACGCATCGTCGGCGTCGACGTCCCGCACGCGCATGTCCAGCTGGTACCATTCAACACTGTCGATGAGTGGCATGCACCCCAGGACATGGATGCCGAACCGGATCATCAAGCACTGGCCCGTATTGCCAGCCAGCTAGCGTTTTCAGTACAATAAAGTCATGTCAGCCTTGGTTACTTCTCTTATCTTTGCCATTGGCGTTGCTGCATTCGTATGGTCCAAGTTGTCGCAAATGACCGGAAATGCCAGTCCGAAGAATTCATTGCTCGGCGCCGGCGTCGTTGGTGTCATCGCCTTCCTGGTTCTCTTATCAATCCTCAAAGGGTTGCTCGGTTTGTAGGACTGTATTTCCCTAGCCGTTTCATACCAAATATTTCATTTTTCCGGCCGTAACTGGTATGATATGGCTATGCGAAGTGTGGGGGTCTCTTTGATATGAGCCTGCTTGATGAAAAGCGGCTTGGCAAGCGTTTGCAGGAAGCACGGCAGGCTGCCGGATTGACTCAGCAGGCATTGTGCCAAAAGGCCGGCCTGAGCTATTCAACGCTCGCCAAGATTGAACGCGGCGCCATTAAAACCCCATCAATTTTCACCATCCAAAGCATTGCCACTGCCCTGAGTACGACACTTGATACACTCGTCGGTTCGCCGCGCCAACCGGAGAAAATACGCTCCCGTTCGAAAAGCGGCATTAACTTCGTCTACTTCGACGTAAACGGCTGCCTGGTGCGTTTCTATTTCCAGGCGTTCACCGAAATTGCCGCCGATGCCGATAGTGCAGTCGACGTAGTGGAAACGGCTTTCTGGCACTACAATGACCAGGTTTGCCGCGGCCGCATAGATATGGAGACATTCAATGCTGCGATGGCCAAACGGCTGCACATGGCACGCTTCGACTGGGCGACGTATTACCTGAAGACGGTCAAGGCAATGCCCGGTGCCCACGCGCTTGTCGACTGGGCCGCCAAACACTACGGGGTGGGACTACTCACCAATATCATGCCGGGCCTGGTTGCCCAACTCCGGGAACGTGGCCTACTGCCCGACGTTGCATACGACACGATTGTCGATTCCTCTGTCGTCCATCTGTTAAAGCCCGAACGGAGTATCTATGAGTTGGCGACGGCGCGCGCCAATTGCCCGCCTGAGGAAATCCTCTTTATTGACGATTCACGCGCCAACCTGATGGCTGCCGAAAAGCTGGGCTGGCACGTCATGTGGTTTGATGATTCTCATCCAGATGAGTCCCTGGCACGTGCCCGCCAGGCCCTGGAACTGGCAGATTAGCGAATAGCCAGTAGCGTGTGGTCCACAGCTGGTACTTAAGGTCCGTCAGCTATCAGCTGCTAAAGCGGTCGTACTCTTTGCTGATGGCAGCCAGCTGCGCTTTCGCATCTGCCAATTGCTGCTTCGTATCTTCGACGACGTGCTTTGGTGCCTTATCCGTGTAGGTCCTATTGCTCAGGCGCTGTTCCAAGCGATCCACAGTTCCCTGCTGCACGGCCCGACGGGCTTTTAGTTGATCCAGGAATTTTGCAGCCGTTTGCTGGTCGATATCCAGCCACGCGCGGTATGGGGTCGCTGTCAGGAACATGCCGGTGCCGTCTTGGACTTCACGGACGTCACTCAGCCGGCTCAGGCGCTTGATCAGTGCTGCATTGTCGGCCAGGAATGGAACATCGGTGTAGTATAGCGTTGCATCGCCGACGTTGAGCGCCTTGGTAATATAACGGGCTTCAGTGACAATGATCTGAATGTCCGTAAAGGCGCGCGCTTGCCTGTCGTCGCTGTGCGGCACGGCTGGCCACGCCTGCTTCGCAAGTACGCTGTCGCCCGTTGCTTCCAGTGTTTGCCAAATCGTTTCGGTTACGAATGGTGCAAACGGGTGTACCATGATCAACGTCTCTTTCAATACTTCCATGAGCAGCGCCTGGTTCGGTGCTGACTTGCTGGCTTCGATATACCAGTCGGCCAGGTCGTCCCAGACGAAGTGGTAGATCCGCTCGTATGCCTCTGAGAAGCGGTATTCAGACAATTCTGCTTCCAACCCCTGTTGCAATTGTTGTAACTTTGTCAATATCCAGTGATCGGCTGCGGACGCAGCTTTCGCTTCACCCGTGGGCTTGCCGGCAATATCTTCGATGTACCGGGCAATATTCCACAACTTGTTGCAGAAGTTACGCGCCGCAACAATCTTGGCGATACCAAACGGCTGGTTATTGCCGGCGGACATGCCCGTAAGGATCCCCATCCGCATCGCATCCGAACCATATTCATTGACAATGTCCATAGGATTGATGACGTTTCCCTTGCTCTTGCTCATCTTCTGGCCGTGCTCATCTAGGATGAGCCCGTGCAGATACACGGCCTTGAACGGGATTTTGCCGGTGATGTACAGGCCGAACATCAGCATACGGCTAACCCATGGATACAAGATGTCAAAGCCCGTTTCCATCAGGCCCAAGGGGTAAAAGTGCTGGAAGTCTTCCCCGTCAGGATAATTCAGTGTTGCGTACGGCCAGGAGCTGCTGGAAAACCAGGTGTCGAAGACGTCGGGATCACGGTGGTATGTCTTGCCGTCAACGGTCAGGATTTCCTGATCAACCCGTTCGTCGTAGATCCAGTCGTCGGGATTATCGACGTTCTGGAAGGCCGGAATCGGGATACCCCAGGCGATTTGACGGCTAATGTTCCAATCTTTTAAGTTCTCCAGATATGTTATCAGCTGCACCCGCTTTTGTTCCGGATAGAAATCAAGCTTTTTGGCTTGTAACGCTGCAATTGCCGGTTTCGTGAGTGGTTGCATATCGATGAACCACTGCTCGCGCAGCAGTGGCTGGATGACGGTGTCGCATTTATAGCAATGACCGACATTGTGGGTATAGTCTTCGGCTTTGGCCAGGAATCTCTGGGCTTCCAGATCCTCTGCAACTCTGTTGCGGGCTTCAGTAACCGCCAGGCCGCGGTATGCTTCCGGCACCTCAGCATTGAGCTTACCTTCGTTGTCGATGACGGTAACCATTGGCAAGTCGTGCCGCTTCCCTACTTCGAAGTCATTCGGATCGTGCGCCGGCGTGATTTTCACCGCGCCGGTGCCGAATGCGACATCGACATACTCATCAGCGATGATTGGAATTTCGCGGTTCATCAGCGGCAAGTGTACGGTTTTACCGACCATTTTCTTGTAGCGCTCGTCTTTCGGATTGACGGCTACAGCGGTGTCGCCGAACATCGTTTCGGGCCGGGTGGTGGCAACCTCAATGGTGCCACTGCCATCGGTCAATGGATAACGTAGATGCCACAGCTTACTCTTCTCTTCCTTGTAGATTACTTCAATATCTGCGAACGCGGTGCCATGGAAGGTGCAGAAGTTTACGAGGCGCTCACCGCGGTAAATTAATCCCTCGTCCCACATTTTCTTAAATGTGGCGTAGGCACGACGAACAATCCTTTCATCGAGTGTGAAGGTGTACCGTGTCCAGTCCACCCCTGCCCCGAGCCGTCTGATTTGGTCCTCGAAGGTCTGGCGGTTCAATGCCACAAAGTCCCAAATTTGCTGGTACAGCTGTTCGCGCGTAAAGTCGAAGCGGCTCTTTCCTTCTTTCGCCAGCTGCTTCTCGTACACGACTTGCGTTTCGAAACCGGCGTGGTCAGCACCCGGCAGCAGCAGGGCGTCATCACCCTTCAGGCGGTGGTAGCGGACAGAGATATCTTCGAGCGCCAGTGTCAGCGCATGTCCCAAGTGCAGGTTGCCGTTGGCATTCGGCGGCGGTACGACAATTGCGTACGGCGCACCTTCACCTGTTGGTTTGAAACTCTCGGTCCTTTCCCAGAGCGCATAGATATCGCTCTCATATTTATCGGGTTCATACGTTTTTGGCAAATTCATCAGTTGTTAACCTCTGTTACATGATATTTTCGTGAGTAAAAAACTTAGCGCCCGCCGGCGACACGGTCACATGAGGTTACGGCTGATCGGGTGACACCCCCTGCCGTGCAGAATCTAGAACTATACATATACGCTACTATACCACCTTACAGCTCCGTAAAAAACAGAGGTAGTCAGAAAAAGTTTTCACATGAAAACAAAGCAACAAAAACCAATACTTCCTCTGGAGTATTCATTTCCGCTGCCTCTACTTTTATCGAACATTTTTGTTTTCGATGAGAATAGTAGCATAAGCAATATTGATTCACAAATCTCGCAACCAGCGGGCGGTAACGCACGACTCGCGGCAACTACCAGCCAAGGACTGTGAGCTATCAGCTACATGCTCAGATTCGGCTGGATATCGAGTGCGTACGGGTCGGCAGCCGGTTGATTGAGTGCGACTTTGAAGCAGCCAAGCGTGGCAATCATGGCGCCATTGTCTGTGCACAGCTTTGGATCAGTATATTCGATAGCAATTGGCAGCCGTTCAGATAGCTGACGGCGAAGTTCCGGGCTGGCGGCAACCCCGCCGGCAATAACCACCGATTTCGGGCTGAATTCACGGTAGGCAAGCACGGTTTTATCGACGACCGTTTCAATGGCGATGCGCTGGAAGCTGGCGGCAATATCGGCCTTCTGACGCTCGGAGAGGCGCGCTGGCAGGTCTTTGGAGGGGAAAGTGAAATCTTCCTCGATTTCGGCTTGCGCCAGCCGGAGAACGGCTGTTTTGAGGCCCGAGAAGCTAAAGTCGTATGTATCAACCCGGGCTTTTGGTAGCTTGTAGCGGTGCGGGTCGCCCTCCAGTGCCTTTTTACCGACGCTCGGGCCGCCGGGATAGGGAAGACCGAGTATTTTTGCAACTTTATCAAATGCTTCACCGATAGCGTCGTCTCCCGTCTGTCCGAGTAATGTGTAGTCGAAATGACTACGGAACAGCACGAGCTGGGTGTGTCCGCCGGATACAATCAACGCCAGCAAAGGAAAGGAAGGCGGCTGAGCGGGCAGGGCATAGCCGGGAAGGGAAGTTGCGGTCAGAAAATTAGCGTAGACATGTCCTGCGACATGGTTGATTCCGTACAGCGGTTTGTTGTATGCAATCGCCAGCGAGCGGGCCGTCAGAACACCGATGAGTAGACTGCCGCCGAGTCCAGCGCCGTACGTGACTGCAATAGCATCGATGTCCTTCCAATCTGTAGCCCCGTCAACCAGCGCCTGTTTGATGACGGGGATAATCGCTTCGATGTGGCTGCGGGCGGCGATTTCAGGTACCACGCCGCCGTATTGCGCATGCAAGTCCATGCTGGAAGCAACGATGTTACTCAAAAGACGCCCCCGCTGCCCGGCGAGTTCCACGACACTGGCAGCCGTTTCATCACAGCTTGATTCAATTCCCAGGACTTTCATCTGATATATAGCGTATCAGATCTGCTTATAACCTCCGAATGCACGTCCGAAAAGTAAGCGATTATTTATAGAGAAACCGGCCACGAACCGGTTTTTTGTTGGTCGCAAATCGAGTGGCAAATATTACTGCGGTAGAGGATGAAGCTTGATTTAGTGGACAATATTGCTTAAAGCGGGAGCGGTGTGACAGCCACATGACGAAAGTACGGGACAATCAGCAGCGGGGATCGAGCATCCTGCAAGCCGCTCCCGAAGCTAGCCAAGTATTTCCTGTAGACGATGCGCCATCCGCTATTGCAGCTGCGCCGAGCGACGTTTTTCTGCCAAAGGGTGACCCGCGACGAGCGCAAACCGAGATAGCGCTGGCCACAGCTGAGGACGATTACGCATATATGACGGCTATGCGCCGAAGTAGTAACCTGGCTACATTCGTAGAGGGAGGTCGCTGGCATCAGTCTCTGCAACGCGTGCTGCATCCTTGGGCTTTCCGGCGGGCGCTTGCCGAGTATCAGGCAAACGAACACAGCCGGTTAGCGTACAAAGAAGCACTGCATGGTTACCTTGGAGCGTTAGGGTTACAGGACATTCCGCAAGCCTGGGAGGTCAAAGAGTTGCAACGATCGACGGTGTGGTTTGAAACCCGCGTGCTTGAATATCAAGCCCAGCTGGCTGAACCCGAGCGTGAACGGTCGTTGCAGCTGTGGATCGCTGATCGATGGATGGAGTGGGGCAAGGGCAGGCGGGCAGCTGTAATAGCCGCACCGGCGCTCCTGCTTGGCCTTGGTGCCGGGTCGGTTGCGGCCGTCCTGGGATTGCCGGTTGTCGTGCTAACCGGTGCCGGTGTTGGTACTGCCGCGGCAGGCCGGTATGTGGGCGGCTATATTGCGAAGGCCGTCAACCGCCGGCGCGCGTTTACCGAGGTGGGGTTTGAGCAGTTACGGAGCCGCGCTGCCGCACGCCTTGACGCGTATTACGAACATTATGCAAACGAAATAGAACAGCGTCCAGATGAGGGAATTCGCCAGACCGACATCACTGTTCTGTATGAGGCAGGAACGAAAGCCGAGTCGCGTGAGAATGCCCGGCGGCTTCATCTGGCGCAAGCGCTTGGCGGCCTGGCTGCCGGTGTAGGTTTTGCCGCTGCCAACACGGTTATGCATAGCCCGCAGATCGCCCAAGCCATAGCCCGGCAGGCGCATACCCAAAGCGTGCAGCATAGCAGTCATACGATTGCTACTATCGAACACACTCCAGTGCATCAGGTTAATGTGCCGCAGCCTCCGGTAACACATGTCGTGCCTCCAAGTCCGCCGGCAGGGCTGGCACACGAATATCCATGGACCGCCGCCACGCAGTGGAACAGCGCACATCACCTGGGCATTGCTGCCGGCAATGTGTGGGATACGCTACACCACGCTGCCGCGGCATACAACCAGGTTCACAGTACTGATTTTCGCTACGTACTACACAGCAACGGCACGTGGCTCTTGCAAGACGGTGCCCGGCAGCTTACGCCTGGCCAGCTGGCTGATTTCAATACGTTCATGTGGCGCATGGCTGTCTAGCGCCATGAACAGTGAGAATTGGTACTGCCTGGAATGCTGGACCGGCGTAGATTGTCGATATGAGCGTGGATGATCGCTCATCGAGGGGGTTCATGGAGCAAAATCGTACACCCGGGAGTGGTGCATCGGCAGCTAATCGGTCGCTCATACAAACAGCCCGCTATGGGCTTCCCGAGGGTAGTTTAGCGACATATATGGCGAGCGAGGCAGCACAGGATGCATTTGCGAACGGCGGTGAGGCCGGCTACTTGCATTTTGTTGCGAAACATCAGGGTTTGCACCACGTACTGACGGATGAAGCAGCGCAAGCCGCGTTTGCCAGCGGAGGCGAGGCGGTATATAGCGACCATGTCCGCCGGGAGCGCGAACGCCTATTCAATACGCGCCCGCCGTCGACTGCAGTGCCTCGTATGTCACGACCCGCAAACCGGAAGGCGCAGTCAAAAGCTGCGCCACTTTTGCTGGCGCAGCCCGCAGCATCAGGCGTTGACGCATCGAAGCGCCGGGTTACTCACGATACAACCGTTAACCCGAAGGCAGAACAAGCCTACACATCGCTCGTGCTGGCAACCGACGCCTATGCGCGTGTTGTTGCCCGCCAGCGTGCCAGCGGCGCTGCAGCGCTTCTAGGGGGGAGTTATGTAGAGCGCCTGTCAAACCAGGTACTGCATCCGACGATGTATGCCCAGGCGATGCGCGACCGTGCGGAAGCTCGTGAAGCCCGCGGGCAGTATCAGGCGCAGTTGAACGAATACGTCAAAGCGGTTGGCGGTACCGATAGTGAAAAAATCCGGACAAAGCTCGATGTTATGACACTCTTTGAACGGCGGGTACTGGCGCTGCAACTTGCCAACACGATGTCGGCGCTGGCGGCAGATGACAGCCGGGTGACGACGCGGCTCGACCGGTTGCGCACCAGGCTGACAGAAACCTGGCTAAAGACGACGCGGGCGGGCAGGTTCGTCATGGTTGCCGCGCCGGCCGCTGCAGTCGGGCTGAGTGCGGGTATTCTCAGCGAAGCGGGGAATTGGCCGGGCCCGGTGGTTGTCCTGACCGCAGCCGGTGCGGTCCTGGTGGGGCGCTCGATTGGCAGCGGGATGGCACGGACAGCCAGTAAATATATGGTCGCCGCGGCCCGTGGCCGGACATACCTCGAGCAACAGGCGGAACAGGAGCGGCTAGCGTTCGCCGGCCGGTACCAAGACCCGCATGCTTCGCCGGTCATTGCTCCTGTACAGGTAGATGTAACGACAGCCTATGAAACCCTTACTGGGCGATTGGCAGAAGAACACGCCCGGCGGCTGCGGTTAGCGAGTGCCGTCGGTGCTGTCGCGGCTGCTGCCGCGTTCGGTGTTGGCAGGCTCGTGACGGGCGGTGTCCAGGAGGTTGTGCGCCAGCAGGTGCAGGTACGCCCGTCGCTACGGCCGACAGCTACTTATACACCGACACCTGGCCCGACAACGACGCCAACCCCAACCCCAACTCCCTCACCCCATGCCATCAACCCTCACCAGTATCCGTGGGACGTGGCGCATCAGCTGCGCAGGGGGCATGAATGGGATGTTATCCGTCAAGCAATCAGCAAGTTCAATACACGGTTTGGCGCCCACTTACATCTGGTGAACCATGCAAACGGCACCGTGTGGGTTCAGAATGGTGCGCACGCGCTGAACAGTGCCCAGCAAACCGGCTTTAATAATTTCATGCTGCAGCTGGCAGGCAAATAACAGAGAGGAAAAATGGTATGGATGATGATTTGCGCACCCAGATTCTATCGATGCTACGTATGACCGATATCCGGCGCCACGAACAAGACGCAGTACTGGCACGTATTCGCGACGTGGCAAACAGCCGGCTGGCCCGGCTAGTACCTTATTTGCTGACAGAGCCGCAGCTGTTGGCGTTGCAAGCTCATGGTTCGACCAATGTTGTCCAATGGGTGGTGCGGCATGTGCCGCATTACACGGAGGTTGTCCGGGCCATTATCCTGGATGTCGCCGATGAGGCTGCGGATATCAACCGTGTCCACGCCATTGCATAGCTAATCAGCTGTACAGCAAAATTGACAAAACAACATTCTTATGCTTATAATGTTACACATGAGCTACGAAAACAAAAATAGTGAAGGCACTGGCCAACACTCTCGGCAATTAATCCTACCAGCGGATGTAGCAAAACAGCTAATCGCAAATACCTATACTGCCGAGCCGCCAACACATGATGAAATGTGGCAGCGAGTGCAAAAACAAGGTATATTGCCTCCGCTTGATATTGGCAGTAGGCATCCTGGTGTCGATGTTCCTGCGCCGGCAGATTCCGGCCAGACCCAGGCTGTCCCGGATTATCAGCACCCATTGCCTCCACTTGATCGTCAATAGTAGCGTACTTTTCGTCTTGGCCTGACTTGGGGTTTCCTCTTGGAATCCGTATACTGAGGGTGTGAATGCGCGTAAAGCAGTCAAGAAACTGATTCCCATCGGTCTCTTCCGGTCAGTTGAACCGTACGGTCACCTGACTGAGGCAGTCGCGTACAATCTGAAAAGTGGTTTCCCGGCGCGCGGACTGAAAGTGATTGGCGTGACCGGCACAAACGGCAAGACAACAACTTCCTTTATGATCCACCGCATGTTACGTGCCGCAGGCTACAATGTAGGTATTATGACAACAGTATCATATGGGGTGAATGACGATATCCGGCCGCAAATCCACCATATGACGAACGTGCCGGTGCCGGAGCTGATGCGGCGCCTCAAGTGGATGCGTACGCAGGGTATCGAATGGCTGATACTAGAGACAACCAGCCATGCGCTGGCGCAGCACCGTGTGTGGGGCGTGCCGTATAGCCTGGCGGTGTTTACGAATCTGACGCACGAGCATCTTGATTATCACCGGACATTTGAGCGCTACCGGACGGCAAAGGTACGACTGTTCAAGCTGGTTGCCAAAAACAAAGCAGGGTTACAGACCGGTATTGTGAATGCTGACGATCCATCGTGGCGCTATTTTGCGAATGCAGTGCAGCACCGGATTACGTATGGTGTTGATAGCGGCGCGATGCGTGCTACCAACGTCCGCTCTACACCTGACGGCAGCGATTTCGAAGCGACGTATAAAGGATCGAAACTCCATATCCATGTTAATTTACCGGGGAGCTTTAATGTGTCAAACGCTCTGGCTGCCGCGGCAGCCGGAAAAGCCCTGGGCCTAAGCGACGAGCAAATTGAAAAGGGCATTGCCGCTTTGCCTGGCGTTGAGGGGCGTATGAACACGATCGATGAAGGTCAAGATTTCAGCGTCATCGTGGATTTTGCCCATACACCCGATAGTTTTGAGAAATTATTCAAGGATATCAAGCCGCTGGTAAAAGGGAAGTTGATTGTCTTGTTTGGCAGCGCCGGCCGCCGCGACGAAGCCAAACGGGCGGTGCAGGGTAAGCTTGCTGGCGAATACGCCGATGAAGTCGTCGTTACAGAGGAAGACGACCGCGACATAGACGGTACGGGAATTATGAATCAGATTGCCGTCGGCGCCGAACGGGTCGGCAAGGTTCAGGGCAAGAACTTATTTCTCGTTCACGATCGCACTGAAGCAATTAACTTTGCCGTTTCGCGCGCCCAAAAAGGCGATACGGTACTTCTGCTTGGCAAGGGGCACGAAAAAACCATCGAACGCGTCGATGGCGAACATCCGTGGGACGAGGTGACCACTGCCCGCGAAGCGCTCCGAAGCACACAGCACTAATATAATGTGACAAACAATCAATAATGTGCTAAAATTATTTATAGTTATGTCATTACCTGAATTTGTGCCAGATAGCAGATTAGATCAGTCGAGCCAGAATGGCCCGGAAGCTGATCAGTTTGAATACGGGCTTCTCGTCGGACATAAGCGTAATGACGGCACGTACAAAACCGGCGAACAATTGCGCATGGAATACATACAACTGACGGACGGGATCGTGAAGCTGATGACGGAAGGAACTCAATTTACTGATCCGGCGACTGGCGAGCGGCGGATTGAGCGTCCTGATATTGTTATATGGCTTGATAAATCGGCCCGGCCTTTATCATGGTTTACAAAAGCTCTCTGGCCGCGCCTTGCACCGAAGCCAGGAAGCACGGAAGTGCCGACGATGCCGGATTCTAAATTCTTGAACATTGATCGTGACCAATGGATTAATGCGGTTGATCCGCAAGGTGTCGGTATTGCCGACGTAAATCGCATTGACCAGAGTATTATTAGAAGTCTGCGTTCAGTGTTTATATCACCGAATCATAAAAGACAAGGCTTGACGCCAGCCATTGATGCAGCGCCAACCCTACTGGATGGTAAGCGCGTACTTGTTGTTGACGAAGTTCGCTCGACGGGTCGGACGCTGGAAATTGCGCTTGCTATGCTGGAGCGAGCATTCCCAAGTGCAGCATTTGCCGGTACGCACTGGATGAGTTACATAACGATGGCGAAGGGAAGTGAAGCCGTTGGAAATCTTGATTTGCCGGTTTGGTACAAGTCGGACCGTGAGTCGGGCCGTGGTATCGGCAATCGCGACTCCGCAATTTCGGCGAGATCAGCTAACCTCACGCAGCGCTTAGGTGCATGGTTTCTGAGTACGCGCTTGTCGAAGCCGGATGAATCTGCGTTGCAGCTTCGTCATGAACTCCAACATCTAGCTCTGCATCCCGACGTTCCTGTGCTGCCGGATTTTTCCCGTCCAGACCGTAACGAACGTATGGTAGCACTCAACGGTGGCCAAGCTTTTGAAGTCGTGAAGGCGGCCATGCGACGCATCAAGGGCATGGAGTAATACAAGTCTCTTTGTGTCGCTGACCCTTTATATAAACGTGATAAATACAACAATTATTGACACGCACCGTGAGCGGTCTATAATCACCTTCGGTATGAACTGTTATACATCACAATTTATGGTCAAGAACCTCGCCATTATTCTCGGGGGAGACCTTTCATTGTGATAGATTAATCGAAACTACACAGAAAGCAATCTCCCCCGGGAAGCCCCGAGGGAGATTTTTCATTACAAGAAACATGTTAACTCCACACGAACTAGTCGAAAACCACCAAGTTGTTTGCCCTGAAGACGATGCGCCCCCTGTTGTCGCGCTGGCGACAGGCGAACAGATCGGGCTGCAATTTCCTCTGACGATGTTTCATCAGCCGGAGCTGGCGGCTATGGTGGAGCAGGTGGAACGCCATGATGGAGCTTTGGCCGCAGATGATACGGCGGAGCAGGCACGGGCGGCAGCGGAGATTGAACAGTTGTCTGCAAACTTGCGGGACGTGACCTGCGGCCTGCGTAATATCGTCATGCGGGCAACAAAAGCGCTGGGATATGACGCAAATGTCGTAGATATGACGGCGCGAGTTAAGAGCGCTCGCCGCAGTGCTGAAAAAGCAGCATTGAACGCCCACGACGGCCATTTTGGGCCAATGACTGACATGTCAGGGGTGGCATTGGTGATACATGGTGTTGAACCGGGTCAATTCGTTGAACAGTTGCGTGTGTATCTTGGCTTGCCGGAGCAGTATCCGGGCGATATGCCGTCCGTCAAAGTTGGCGGTCGGGACCCGAACAAACCCCGGCAGAACGTCGACAGCCACGATGCTTACAGCGATCTGAAGCTGATTGTGCCGCTGATGCATGAAGATGGGTTGCGCCTGGGCGAAGTCAAAGTGCTGACACCGGAGCAGGCGGAAATTGACCGGGCGACACGTGAGACATATAAGAGTAAGCGCAGCCACCGGTTCAGAACACTCGTCGGCCGTATAGCCTTAAGCGGCTTCTTTCTCGTGTAATGCCCGTAGGGTCTTGACCGAAGTGCAAGCACTCATTTATGATGAGTGCTGATGGCTAGCACTCACATATCGACAGTGCCAGCATAACGTGAACTAACAGGAGGATGCTCATGAGTGTACCGATTCAACCGCTCGCTGAATATATCGTAGCGCAGGAAGAAGCGCCGGAAACCAAGACCGCTAGCGGCCTGTATTTGCCGGACAAAGCGTCCGAAAAGCCAAAGATCGCCAAAGTATTGGCTGTCGGCAAAGATGTCAAGCAGATCAAGGCCGGTGACCGTATTGTGTATAAAAGCTATAGCACCACTGACGTCAAAATGGGCGCTGTCGAATATATTCTGGTGAAGGAAGAGGACGTCCTCGCGACGGTAAAGTAGCAGTAGCAGGTAGCGTATAGCTATTCGCTACGCATCAACGGCTATAATCTTGAACGACTAAAAGGAGTGAACAATGGCAAAGAAAGTATTCTACGATGAAGATGCCCGCCGCCGGGTTCTTGGCGGAGCACAGATCTTATACAACGCAGTAAAGACGACGATGGGCCCAAAAGGCCGCAACGTAGTCATTAGCAAAAGCTTTGGTGCGCCAACCGTCACGCACGACGGCGTAACGGTAGCAAAGGGTGTGGAGCTCGGTGATACTGACGACGAAACGCTTGGCTACAAAGTTGGTGCGGAATTGATCAAGCAGGCGGCTTCTAAGATGAACGATGTCGCGGGTGACGGTACGACGACCGTTACTGTGCTGACATATCATATTTTGAACGAGGCAAACAAGCTGATTGCGGCCGGCCATAACCCGATGCTGCTCCGGAAAGGACTGGAAGCGGCGGCGCAGGACGTGCTGACTAAACTCGGGACGATGAGCGAAGACATCCAGGGCAAGAAATCCCGCGTGGCTGAGGTAGCGACTATTTCTGCCGGCGACGCCGAAATTGGCAAGTTGATCGCCGATGTGATGGAAGCGATCGGCAAAGACGGTATCGTGACGGTTGAGGAAGGCCAAGGCCTGGCGCTCGAGAAAGAAGTCGTTGAAGGATTCACGTTCGACCGCGGCTATGTCAGCCCGT
>CAZPPY010000014.1:14888-17309 GCA_964588575.1 uncultured Candidatus Saccharibacteria bacterium | reverse complement strand
CTGCTATAGCTGATCCCATCTCGATATATCGGGAGGTTACCTGTCCATATGCATAAGACCTGCCAGCCAATGCAGGTAATAAGGAGACTGCCACAACGGCAAGCGCAACAACGGCGATGACCGGTCTCCTAAGTGCGCGAAATGTTAAGCTCATATTAATTGTATCTCCTTTTATTTGTATCTGTTCTAGCTTTTTTATATTGGCTAATCGTTCGAATATTATCACGCTTATGCGAACCTGTGCAAGGACTTTCTCGTGGAGTTATCCACAGCTTGAACCTGAACATACTATGAATTTTCGTACTAACCCTGTTAATGAAGGTGCAATATTTTTGACTGGATTCCCGGTCAAGCCGGAAATGACGAGGTAACTACCAAGGAGATATATTCATTTCCCGGAGTGCGCTGCGCAAAGAAGTATACTGCATAGAAAATGACGCCGTGCCCCAGATTTTTATGACATGCTCATTTGTCTGCGGTTCTTCGAATGCCTGAAGGTGGCGGTTGAATACCTCAGGTGGCACGATACGTTTGTAGTCTTTTGCAAAGTCAGCAAAACGGACGACACCTGATCGAGTACGCGCTACCTGCTCCGGTGTCTGCATCCATACACCCACCGCCTGCTTTCCTTGCGACCGGGCAATATCCGCGACGTACTGACGGAGCGAACGACTTAGCAGCAACGCATCATAGACCACAGAGTGGCCACTGGCTAGTGCGCGCTTGGTCATTTGTTCCATCGTGCTGCGCACCAGCTGGACCTCTTCCGGCGTAAATTTTGGCTGCGTAAATAGCTGGTAGCCGACTTTATCGCCGTAAATATGTTCGCCGCCCAGCTGCCGCGCCAGGTTTTGCGCAAACGTCGTTTTACCCGCGCCCGGCAACCCAATGGTATAGAACAGTACTGCTGACATGATACGTTGCTACAATTGTACGGTTATTGCAACGGTAATGACAAACTGTTATTGAATACTCATAGTCGATTTGTTGGCTATGTCGTATTCGCTCACCTGGTATGCAGGCAGGTCTGTTGATGGATTCTGGCTCGGCGTCCATATGCCGACAGTCACTTGGTCGGCACTACCATTCGCACCCAGCTCTACATCTACCAGCATGGCGACGTTGTGCGTTACCGTCATTACTCCGTTCACGTAGGTTGTCATATCGCCGTGTACCATGATGCTTGCGTGGGTTGTATCTGGTATAACTACCCAATCAATTGCTGTGCTGCTGAAGTCAAATTCATTCTGATTATTCTTCACCACGTAGTGCGCCTCTATACTGTTCGGCCCGTTGTTGTTACCGCTGAAGCCTACAACCAGTTCCGCTGGATTGTGCATTGCGGTATCCAGTGCGACGGGTAGCGTATCGCCCGATTGCGGGACCAATCTGGTGTGGCCGGAGACAGCGCTATTCGAAGAAATAGTTAGTACATCCATATAGCCAGTACTCGTATTCCCCGCCTGATCCACTCCGTACACCGCAATTGTATAGGTGTTGCTGGTAAGATTAGCGCCAAGAGTTGCCTGCCATGTACTTGACGCATTGTTATATGTCATTTGCTGTGGCGCACCACCGTTAACTGTGTAATATATGCTCGCAATACCGGACAGGTTGTCTGTTGCACTTGCGCTAAGCGTCGTACTCTGTCCCTGAGTTAATGGGTTAGCACTCCATGAAACATTGGTAACAACTGGCGCCGTTTGATCTACATTCACCTGAGTTAGGACATTGGCATTATTGCCAGCATTATCCAGAGCCATGCCGGAGAGCGTATACATGCCGTCTGTAGATTCTGTCTGAGGGCTTGAACACACAGCAACACCGCTAAGCCCATCACTACATGTATAACTAATAGTTGCCGGGCTGTTATACCAGCCGTTTGCATTTGGCGCGTGATCCGCCGTAGCCGTGATGGTCGGCGGCGTCTTATCCACGCTTATACTGGCCGTAACCGAAGCGGTATTACCGGCCTTATCTACGGCTGTACCAATGATGGCTTGATTTGCACCTTCAGCCGATACAGTAACCGGCGCAGTACAACTATCTATGCCGGATGTTGCATCTGTGCATGAGAAAGTGACAGTCACATCACTACTGCTCCAGCCACCAATAGTAAGAGCTGGCGCAACCGAATAAGTTATGGCTGGGGCTGTCTTGTCGATCTTTAACTCCACACTGCCAGCCGCACAATTGGCAACCGGATCGCAGCTTTGGTCGCTCGTATATGTGTGGTCGCCCTCAGTAGTGGCTGCCGTCGGTGCTGGCTGGGTCGGTGTACCGCTGCTGGGACTCGGATCAGCCGAATTCCAATTTATAGTGACATCGTGGTCGTACCAGCCGTTACTATTTGGTGAGGAATCGGGAGTACCCGTTACCGTTGGCGCCGTCCGGTCTACTAGGACGCTAACCGTGTTACTC
>CAZPPY010000014.1:0-14878 GCA_964588575.1 uncultured Candidatus Saccharibacteria bacterium | reverse complement strand
GCACTCTCACCACTGCTATTTACGGCTGGAACATAGTAATTATTGGTACCTTCGGGAGTAGCAGTATCGGTATATGTGGTGCTGGTTGTCGTTCCGATACTTATGCCGTTGCGATAGATGGCATAGGAGGTACTGCCAGAGGAGGCGGACCAGGTCAGATTTGGGGATTGGGCTGGGCTGGGAGCAGTAAGATTGGTGGGAGCAGGTGCAATAGGCGTTGTAATGCGGCCAATTCTGTTCCCGTCGTTTTCGGTGAACCACAGAGCACCGTCTGGGCCGGATGTAATTCCCCATGCGTGATAGGTAGGATTCGGAAGTAGATATTCTATAACTACACCACTAGTTGTGATGCGGCCAATTCGTGGCCCATTATTTTCGGTGAACCACAGAGCACCGTCTGGGCCGGATGTAATTTTCAATGGCTGAGAGTTAGGCGTTGAAAGTAAGTACTCCGTGAATACACCTCCTGTAGTAAGGCGGCCTATCTTATTATTGCTCATTTCGGTGAACCACAGAGCACCGTCTGGGCCGGATGTAATGTATGACGCGCTACTAGCAATCGTAGGTAATGTAAAGATAGAAACCGCCCAGATGTTGTTATCCGACCAATAACACTATGCACATCGCTAGTGCTGTTTCCGATCGAGCTGGCCGTGAACCATAGTGCACCATCAGAGCCAGATGTAATAGAAAATGGTTCGATATTGTAAGGAAGATTATAGGTGGTTACATTACCCGATGTAGTGATTCGAGAAATGTTATTACCAACATTACTCTCCGCCTCTGTAAACCATAGTGCACCATCTGGACCAGACGTGATATCATAAGGCCAACAACTTCCAGTACTTGAGCTTGGTGATGTACACCCTAAAACTGGAAATTCAGTAATACTCCCCGCGGTAGTCATTCGAGCTATTTTGCTCGAGTTTGATTCTGTGAACCATAGTGCACCATCTGGACCAGACGTGATACTCCCATTGCTCTCGGCAGCATAGGAAGAGAAATAACCCGCAGTGGTGACACTACCAATGGAATACACCCCTGAATTCGTAAACCATAGTGCGCCGTCGGAACCTGCAACAATGCCGCCTGGGTGATTTGTAGAACTATTTCCTGTAGTAATATAGTATTCCGTAATATTTGACAACGCTGCAGCTGGCAATGATGACGTGACCAAAGGCATGAACAGTAACGTTGAAGAAAAAATTATATACGCTGCTTTGCGGATACACTTGCCCATACTCCCTCCTATATTTCTAAGCCGCACTATAGATCGCTAGCAGAATACAGTCAACGAATGAGTATGAATTATTTATGAATTTTCTAGAAAGTTGACGTAACTACTATTGATTGATTAAAGGTATAAGTGCCTGCAGGCGTAGTACGGCTTATAGCATAAACATAAGATGGATAATAGCAGCTGACGCCAGAACTTTTATTTGATAAGGCTATTTCATCATTGTCATGGTAGCTATAAGAGTCGCCTGTATTATACCCACGCAAACCGCCATTTTGTGCAGAGGAAGCTGCTTGGCCAAAACTAAATGTCACATCAGGTATTGGCGATACACCATAGCCAAAACCAGTATTTGCCGCAAGATTCATGCCAAAACTTTCTATGCCAGCACTCGGCGAACCATTACTAAGCGTATTAAAGTAATGAGTCACTCCCCCACTTGTATACTTTGGCGGTGTACCTGATGTAATGACAACATAGTTGCTGGCTAAATATGACATAACCGAAAAGTTACCAGTAACATGACTAACTGCACTTGTTGTAAGCGTACCCAAGTCCCAACTTGACCAGTTCGTCCCTGCATGCCCCGAGGAGCATTGCGTATCATTAATTAGCACTGCTAGCGATGGTTCACGGTTAGTATTGAAGCCGGCTTGAGCTTGGTAGAGGCCGCCGAGGGTGTTGCCCGTAAATCCTACGCCGGTTTCGCCGACAGCAACTTTGGCACAATAGCCGGTTGAACCTGATGAGTGCTCACTCTGACTCTGATCTGGGCTATTGACATCGCACAGTGCGCCGCCGGTGCCGAACTGGATTTCACTGACGCCGTAACCGCCAAGCGAGCCGCTTGAACATGTTTGCTGGTTTGGGTCAGCGCAGGCCGCCGAAGCGATCCCTTGGTATCCGAGTACTAGTACCGGGATAACAAAGGCGCTGAAGAGCCTGAAAGCAATCCGTCCCTGTAGAAAGCGTTTATATCTCACGTTATCACCTATTTTGCTGCATTTCGGGTAAAAAATGAATACCCTTATGATAATAAGAGTCCATGGCTACTAGTCCTGAGAAGGTAGTACATAAGGGATACAGTATGTACTAGATTCCCGTTTTCACGGGAATGACGAAAGGACAGAGGGAAAGCGTTTACGCTTCGGTGAATGTCTAGTATGATTAGCATAAGGAAAATACTGACATTACCCTATGGATAACAGTAATAAAGACAAAGAGCCGGGCCCCGATGCAAGCTCGCTTGAGCAAGCCGGTACGACCGTAGCAGGCGGCCAGCCGGCAAATGGCAGCCAGCCACAGGTCATTGACACTTCGACGTCCGATGAAGCGGATACGCTTGCCAATGGCGCCACGCAGACTACTGCTCCGGCTGCCGCACCGTCACGGCCAAGGAGCCCGCTGCCGGGCTTCGTCGCTCACCTGAACATCTATTTGCTTCTCTTTATCTTGCTCATTATCATATCCGGTGCGACGGGTACCATCCTATACTTACGCGCCAAGAATGAGAATGTAGATAATAACAGCCTTTCGTCACAATCGTTATCCCAAAGCGACCTGGACCAGCTGGCCAACACCGATGTAACCGTCGGCCAACCAAAGCACACCCTGAATGTCCAGAGCAATGCGGTCTTCAATGGCTCCGTCCTGGTGCGCAGCAACCTGCAAATCGCCGGCAACCTGCAGGTCGGCAGCAGCCTGGCGATCAACGGCATCCGTGTCACCGGCAATAGCGTGTTTGATGATGTGCAGATTACGAAATCGCTGGCCGTTACCGGCAGTACGTCGTTCCAGGGCGGATTAGTGATTCAGCAGAGCCTGAATGTCAACGGCACTGCGAACTTCCTAGGCGCCATTACGGCCCCATCGCTGACCGTTGGTTCATTACAGATGAGCGGCGACCTGGACCTGACACACCACATCAGTGCTGGCGGGGCTACGCCGTCGCGCAACAACGGCACCGCACTGGGCGGCGGCGGCACGGTATCTGTCAGCGGCTCAGATACAGCTGGTACGATTACTATCAATACTGGTTCTAGCCCGGGCGTCGGCTGCTTTGTATCTGTTACATTTGCTACGAAATTCAATGCCACGCCACACATTGTCATGACGCCCATCGGCTCGGCGGCAGCGCTGGTTGGATATTACGTCAACCGCTCTACGACCGGCTTCAGCGTATGCGGCACCAGTGCCGCACCTGGCGGCACAACATTCGGCTTCGACTATATTGCATTTGACTAGGAATAAAAGGCTGGTGTTCTTTTGCGTTATGAGCGCAAAATGGCCCCAGCCACGTGATGGTACAACCAGTCACGAACAGAGAGATTACCTCTGCAGCCAGTTGGTACCTCATGGTGTAAATGAGTAACCGAAGACCTTGCTCCCGATAATGTACAGGACGACTGTACCTACCAGAACTGCCGCAAGCAGCAGATAGGTTTTCGGCTTCCTGAAACTGCCGTTTGCTGTCGCCTGTGCGACGCTTTCGCTTGCAACGGGCAGCATTACGTGCACCATAACGGTTATCACGATCGTCGCAACGATCAGTACGACCGCCAGTACCAACACTACCAACAGCGTGTGCAGCATTACTGCCACCTCCTACTCGGTAGATTACGTAAACCCGCCGGCTGTCGCCTCATTTAGCAACATATGTATTATACAATGAACTATAAATAAATGCTAATAATCAGGATGGCTGCAAAAGAAGAAGTGTGCGAATGCGGAGATCCGCACACTCCCGTGATGGCGACGAAGGTATTAGCGTTTTAACGGGTCAACAAGCCAGCGCATTACCAGCATGATGCCGGCCGTGGCCATGAAAAGCACCGCCAGGCTGACAAGAGCCATTACGCTCCGCGCCTGATCAAGTGTCATCGGTCCCACCACATAGGGGGCAACATGCTGTCCTGCCTGCAAGACACCGACGGCACCTGCGGCATACAAAAACATGCTGCAGAGAACCGCAAGCCCCTTCACGACTGACAGTCCAGCTTGTCCGACCTGCTGTACTACCTTCACCGGTACCTCCTTCTGGCACATGTGCTTGATGTACGCGATACACTGTGCACCCGTATAAGCACCGCCAGCCAGCAAACATCACCCGTGATGCCTCCTGGCTGGCGACCAGAATCAATTTGAAAAGTACGAAAAACACATGATTTGTTTTTGAAAAGTCGAGGATAGCAGAAAGGCGGAAGTATACGCCAAAAAGGCAGCGCCCAAAAGACGTATACTTCCCGATTACGCACTACTTGAGACGGAGGCCGAACAGTACCCAGAGGCAGAAGAATACGATGCTCGTGAGCACCCATATCACCAGCGCGAGGCCGGGATTGTGGTTTACTACAGCCTCAACAATAATGATTGGCGCTTCGACCATAGGATACAGCACGAACAAAAACCAGCCCACTCGGCGGGCATGCACCTTGTCCAGGCGCACATCAGTCCAGCCGTCCTCGTCATGCGGAAACATGGTTGCCTCCTCTTGCCAACGAACGACAGCGTGCTTACGTTTGCACAATACTGGTTCGCCAGCCAGCAAACACCATCCTACATGTGGTATTTCCTGGCCGGGAACCAATTCTGTGTCATTCGGAGCTTTCCTCAACTTTTCAATGTGCAACGAAAAAGCAACCAGCTGCTGACTGCCCCACGAAGACCATCAAATTATATAACAATTACGTATTTCCGGCAATATACCGGACTGAGTGAATAAATGAAGCAGAAAAGTAAAAGCTGGTGGTAACCCGAAGGGAACGGCACGACCAGATGGTCGTCTGGTCGTGCCTGGACGCACTTACGCTGCCTGGCTGAGAGCCGAAGATGTCTTTTCACGCGTCGAACGGATGACATAGACCACACAAGTGATCACCGGAAGGAGGCAAAATACCACCCAGATGATCAAGTCGCTCCGCACCATTTCTGGCGAGACGTTTGGCTGGTGAAGTCCATAGGCCATCATTGCTGCAATGAAGAGAGACACCCAAACCGGCAGTGCCAGGACAATCAGAGCGTTGTTCTTGGTCATTACTTCCAAGCCCTCCATAAGGTTCTCTGGTGAGTAACACAGTACCCACAAACAGAGGCTTCCACAGCTTTCGCTGTATCCGCAACAAACTACACAACTACTAGAGTTACGAGGTTTGCGGCGGACGCAAGACGAATTACTTTTCTGCTTGTTAATGTCCTCAACAAAAATAGTGATTTATCTCACCTCTTATGAAGACTGGAATATTATAAACAATCAGACCAAATATGTCAATGCTTGTAGCAGGTATACTCATGGGCGAGGCCGTCGTGGAAGATCGGGACGACCAAGAATGCGCTCGATAACAACCAGATCCAGAACGCCAACAACAATTTGGCCGCAATACGCAGCATAATATACACTGTCAAACTTTTCGTGTCGTTAGACTTCGAGGAAAACGACCACCTGATTTTTGTGGACGTGCATGACGCCGCCGGTGATGCGGACTTTGATTTTTCCCTCCGCGGTAACCAGGCCCAGATCGCAGGCGTCGAGCAGTGTAATGAAATTGTGGTGTTTCGGCAAAATATCGAACGGACCGGTACCGTTTATACCTGAAATGCTTTTGGCTGGCCCGTCGTAGTACACCTTGAACGGTGACCAGACGCGGACACGCAACTCGTCAGCCGACACTGGCGCATCGGCTGCTGCCGCCTGCCCAGAGGGTACGGCCGCAGCTGCAGCAATACCTTGGTCCTGTTTTGGTTCGGCTGACGATGCGGGTGGTGTGTTTGACTCGGCCATACTTTTAAATTACTACGCGATAATCTGCTCGATACCAGTCAGGTTCTGATCCAGCGTATACGACTCGCCCTTGTTAGCACTCTGAGCCTCCATGACATGCATGTGCTGTGAGAAATATTGGATGAGCGACTTGGCTTTGCGGTAGTCGGTCCGATCAGCGACAGATAGCTCATTTTCGCCGATGATGGCAATAATTCCTTTCAATGATTCGTATTTCTGGAGCAGCGACTGAACCTTAATGCTCAGTTCATAATGTCGTTGCCCGACAACATCAGGGCTCAGCAAGCTTGAATTGGTGCGAAGCAGATCGACTGCTGGACGGATGCCCTGCTCTGCCACCTGGCGCGAAAGGACGATAATGGAATCAAGCTCGTGCTGGATCATTTGCACCGCCGGGTCAGAAAGGTCGTCGGCCGGGACGTAAATGGTCTGGACGGCGGTGATTCAGCCTTTTTCCGTAGAACTCAAGCGATCCTGCAAGATCTTGATATCCGAGAAAATGGTCGGCTCATAACCACCTTCGGACGGCACTTGGCCGAGAAGCGCCGACAGTTCGTTCTTGGCCTGGACAAAGCGGTACATATTGTCAGCAAAGAACAAAATATCTTTATTCTTAGAATCACGAAAATATTCTGCCAGCGTGACCGCAGCTGAAGCAACAAGCGAGCGCTGTACCGGGTTCTGGTCCATCTGGCCGAAGAACATGCAGGTGTTCTTGAGCAAGTCCGCATCGCGCAGCGTTTCAAACAATTCATGGCCTTCACGGATGCGCTCACCGATACCGGCGAAGAAACTGAGGCCGCCCCCACTTTTGGCGATGTTGTGGATCATTTCCATCGTCAGCACCGTCTTGCCGACACCCGCGCCCCCAATAATGCCAATCTTGCGGCCTTTCACGAACGGCGTAAAGAAATCGATGACTTTAATGCCCGTTTCCAGGATCTCCGGCTTCTGAACTTTAAATGAATTGCCCTGAGCCGGCGGCTTGAAGATGTTACGACGCTCCATGCCTTCGTCATTCAACGGACCCTGGCCATCAATCGGCCTGGCCATGGCGTCAATCACCCGGCCGATCAGTTGTTCGCCGACCGGAATCTCGACACTCTTGCCAGTACCGAGCACCGTCATGCCTTTCTGCAGTGTTTTGTCGGCGCGGAGATTCAGGCAGCGGGCCATGTTACCAGGCTGCAGGCTTTCGACCAGTAACTGCGAATGATTTGGATTGTCCACGACAACAACTTCATAGGCTTCCGGCACCTCTTCGTCAAATTCGACGTCGAGCACCAGATCACGCATTGTCCGGATATAGCCACGGGCACTCATGCGCTTGCTCCTGCGGCTTTCATGCCGTTGATAATCTCCTTCAAGCGTTCGTCGGAAATGGAACGCTTGGCACGGTTGTACGTCAAGCGCAACTCTTTCTGCGATTCAGTTGCGCGCTCTTTGGCAGCAGTCATCGAGCGGAAACGGCTGGCGTACTGTGCCAGTTTGGAATCAAGAATCACCTGGCCAAGGCTAATTTCCAACATCGACCGCTCAAGGTGGGCGACGACGGAGAAAGTAGTCGGCTCGAAGATATAATTGAACTCACCGATGATACTATCGTCGTTGCTCTTTGCCCTGCTCTGCTGCCCCGCTTGTTGTACGGCCGATTTTAGCGCAATCTTCTTTACTTCCTGGACCATGAGCGAAACATATGCCTGGTAGTACACGGTAGTAGATTTGTAATCTCGGACATATTTGACGAGTGGTGCTACGTTGATATTCTGGTCCTTGGCGGGCAATTTAAAATACTTCTTGAAATGCACGCCGGCCTGCGCCAGCTGCAACGCACCGTGGTGGCCGATGACGATAATGTCATGCTTGTCAGGATCGTATTCTTTGACCATCCAGGAAATAAGCTTCTGGTCGATATCGCCGCTGAAACCGCCTTCTGCGGTAATCGCAATAAACAGCTCCTTCTCGATGACGCTCTCATGAGCCTCGCGGCCGAAGCGGAACAGGCTGTCTACTCGAATCTGGGTGTAAATGTGCCACAACTCATCGAAGAATTTCTGCGACAGCTGTACCTGATTTTTGATCTGGGAAATGTGCATGCTGGCCAGGCTTTCAAAGACGCTCGTGAGGTTCACGATCGTCGACATGTCGTCGCGCTCTTTAGCAATATCTTGCAGCTGCCTCATGCTTTGGCCTCCGGTTCGGGCTTCGGTTCATCTTTCTTTGGCTCGGCCTTCGGCGCATCAGACATGAGTGGCTCGGTTGGCTTTTCAGCCGGTTTCGGCGGTTCTTTTACCGGCGCGTCTGATTTTGCATTAGTATCTTTTTTATCCTTGGTGACATCTTTACCTGCTTCAGCCGGTGTTGCTGGTGGTGGTGCAGTCGCCGGTTTGGCGGGCTCAGCCGGCTTTTCCTCGGTAGTACATACTTTCAGCAGGTCGTCGCGGAGCTTTTCAAAGTCATCATCGCTCGCCATTTTATCGGCATACGTCTCGACGACTGATTTCATCTTGCGGATATCCAGCTTCAGCTCCGGTTTGAGATTCAGAACAATATCGAGCATCAGTACCTCGGCATTAACGGAATATGTCTCGTCTGGCGCCTGATTGAAGAGCTCATAGAGGCGCTTGCCTTTTGCCAGGTCAATTTGTGCCTGCGGACCGAGTTCGGCGCCGAAGTGCGAAAATTCTTGCGCCTGGCCAAAGGCGTTCAGGGCCAACAGAATCTGTGCCGCCAGCTCCTTTTGACGTTTGTTCAAGCCGAGGCCGCCGACGCGGGTAACGCTCAAGCCTGTGCTGACCGCCGGACGCATCGTGTCGCGGAAAATCTTCATATCCAGGATCCACTGCCCATCGGTAATGGACATGACGTTCGTCGGCAGGTAAGCGGTGATGTCGCCACCGGCCGCAAAAACAATTGGCAGCGCCGTCAATGTCTTGTGATTCCGGTTTAGTTTACCGGCGCGTTCCAACAAACTAGAGTGTGCATAGAACATGTCGCCAGGGTACGAGTCACGCGCCGGGCTGGAGCCAGTGAGGAGTGAAATTTCACGGTACGCATGTGCGTGCGCTGTTAAGTCGTCGTAAATGATCATGCAATCCTGGTCGCACTTTTGCCAGAGATATTCCGCCATCGAGCAGGCGACATATGGCGCCAGATAGCTCAGTACGATAGACTCAAACATCGTCGAAACAATGACGATGGCGTTTTTCATGGCATCGTTGGCTTCCAGCTTCGTGAGCAGGGCATCGACGTCGCTGCGGCGCTTGGCGATCAGGACATAAACCGCTACGACGTCACTGCCCTTCTGGTGCAATGCCAGCTGGAGCGCTAGCGTACTTTTGCCTGACTTGCCGTCGCCGATGACCGCGAGACGCTGGCCGCGTACGAGAGGGAATAATTCGTCCAGAACCATAATCCCGGTGGGTAGCTGACGGTCAAGCGCTTCGCGTTCATAGAGCATCGGTGCGGCATTAAAAACCGACCAAGTCGCGTCTGCCGCGATCGGCCCTTTGCCGTCCAGTGGCGTGCCATTGACCGATACCACGCGGCCAATAAAGTCTTTGCCGACTTTACAAACCAGTTCATTATGCTGCACCACAGCCATCGTACCGACGGCAACATCAGTCGTACCAAGATGCAGTATCATGACGTAATCTTCGAGCACTCGGCGCACAAAGCCTTTGGTACCATCTTCAAACATGATGAGCGCATTAATACTGACCGGCTCCAGGCCTTTGACGTAAATCACGAACTTGTCGATGCCAACAACTTCGCCGACGGGATTGCCGCTCGCCACGAGGTGACTGAAGTGGGCGCTGTTGCTGGCAGCATCCGCCGCGTCAGTCGCGGGTGCCGGTGCCTGGGCTTGCGGATTCGTCGCGTGCGCTCCCCCATCTTAATCGCTGCCAGCAGATCAGGCTGGTGAGCTTTCAGCGTCTGGCGCAGTGACAGGTCGAAATATTTATTGGTTGTCTGGACAACACACCCAGCCGCAATGTTTGGCTGCAGTCCAATGCGAATCAGCATTGCTGGATGAATATTCTTGCGAAACCAGACGACTAGTTTCTGCATAAACGCCGCTGAGGGGTCGGACGCAAAGCTGATATGTACTACCGGTGCATTTTTCGCTACGTCGTTCAGAAAGGCAAGCAACTGTGACCGGATGTTTTTATCCAGCAAGTTCAGCTTATTCGCCGTAGCGAGCTCATCGAGCACGCGGGTCGTCCGGGGCAACGTAAGCTGTGCCGGGCCTTGCGCACGCAGCGCCTGCTGTTCGAGATAATTGTCGAGGGCCCGGATCTCGCGACGCAGGCGCGATACGTCAGCAGGCGTCATGATGACGCTAGGAACACTGATACCGGTTTGTTTACTTTCCATCGCTAATCCTTACGCTCCACGTGCAATATCTTCCAAAATCGCCTGCTTATTTGACTCAAGCTCACTCAAGATGTAATCCAGCTGGTCCGTCAAGTCGATCTGGTCGCCGATCGCCGCCATCACGTAATGGTTGATGATCTCCGCCATGTCGTCTTCGAAGCGCTTCAACAGCCGAGCACGCTCATTCTCCATTTCAGATTGAATTTGCTGGCTCAGCATCGCCCGCTGCTGCTCGATCGCCTGGTTTGTCTTTTCAATTGAGTCTACAGCCAGCTGCTTGGCATCCATAATCGATTGCTCGTATTTGTCGAATTCCTCCTGCAGCTTGCGGGTAATTTCCGATTTCATGTACTCGTTCAGCTGTGAAGTCGTCAGACGCAAGTCCTGTTGCAGGAACATCGCGTTTTCGCCGATGATCTTCTCAAAATGCAACCGGCCCCGGTTCCGAAGCTCCTCGCGAAACTCGGTATTAAAGATACGCTCTACGTCATCCTCGGCAGCCTTGGCAAAATCTTGAACCGGATTTTGCACCCCGCCAGACACGCCGCCACGGCCAAGCCGCACCGCCAGCCAAATGAACGCGATGGCCGCTACGCCAAGCGTCCCGAGAATACAACCGAGCCACCAGATCGTCATGTTTGTTGTCTGCCCACCAGCATGATTATGCTTACAATCTCAGTAGTAAATATACCCCAAACAACCCCAGAATGAAAACAATTACACCAGTGAGAATCGTCTGAATCAGTCCCTGGATAATGTATTTTTTCGCTAATGGATTACGACCGATAGAGAGCAGGCTGCCGCGGACGCCGCTGTAGAGCAGGCTGCCGGCAATGAATGCCGCCAACAGCAGCGCAGCCAAGCTCAGGTAGACGCGCCCGGCGCTAACCGGCTTGCCCGCAATACCACCGGCCGCAAGCTCCAGGAAGCCCGGCAGGTTGCCGGTCCCGTGTCCGCCTTTTGGATTATTCGCCACCGTGATCGTCACCGGCACAACGCCGATATTGACGACGGTGGTTTTACCATTGGAACTCTTGAGCGTTACATTCTTCGCCAGAATACTGTCGTCGGTCATGTTCGCCGCCGCCCGACCCAGAACCGTCGGTTGCGTATCTTCGGCCTTCATGCCGATACCGTCCAGTGCCGAAATAGAGATATAGTCACCGGTGCGGATTGCGCCGTTCTGATCGCTAACCAGGACATTATACTGGCCCGATGTTGCAACGAACACCTGCGAACTCGCATCACCGGAAAGTGTGAGCGGCGCATCGGTAGCCGAAATGGCAACACCGAACATATTTGACACGTCGTCAGATGTCAGTGCCACCACCTTGCCGTTATCACCCTTCTTCAGGCTCACCATCATTCCAGTCCGAACGGTCCCTTCAGTTACATAGCTCTGGACAATGCCTTGGTCAGATGACGAAGAGGCCGCCAACACACCTGCCGGCACAAGGAGTACAGCAAACCCTGCCACGACGATGAATAATCTTCTCAAAACCGTTAGCATCTTAGCGTCCAGTATAAGCTAACACTCCGAGAAAGACTATGGTTGCTCCATGAATTTGTCTTTCGGTCGAGATAGAAACGAAAAGTGAGTATTAGGCGACAATGCGCACGAGAGTATCAACGGTACGGCGGACATCCGCTTCAGTCGTAGCGCGTCCCATTGTCAGGCGCAACGAGCTTTGTGCATCAGCTTCAGCAATACCCATTGCTGTTAAGACGTGTGACGGCTCCTCATTGCTGGCACTGCAGGCCGAGCCGGCAGCAGCGAGAATGCCGGCCTCATCGAGCGCCATCAGCACCCGTTCATTGTCGGTACCAGGCAGGGTAATATGTATATTGTTCGGTAGCCGCTGCCTGCGCGAACCATTAATAATCACAGCCGGCAGCCGCTCGACAAGCAAATCAAAGAATAGTTGCTGGAGCCGTTCAAGCCGCCGTGATTCATCGTGCCGCATATCCTGCGCTATGCTGAGCGCCTTGCTAAACCCAATAATACCTGGCACGTTTTCGGTGCCGCTCCGAATATTGCTTTCCTGACCACCGCCCTGGAACAGCGGCTGCAGTTGCACGCCAGCCCGGAGATAGAGGACGCCTGTCTGTTTTGGGCCGTAGAGTTTGCCGCCATTCAGCGTCATCAAATCCACCCCAAGGCGAGAAACATGAATATCCAGATAATTCGCCGCTTGTGTTGCGTCGGTGTGAAAGTACAACGGTAGCGGATTTCCCCTTTTGCGGCGCCCCTCTCGGACCGAACCAATCAGCCGCGCAATATCACGAACAGGCTGGACCGCGCCCACTTCATTGTTGGCGTACATAACGCTCACCAGCACGGTATCGTCATCGATCAGCCCGGCCAATCTGTCCGTATCGACGATACCGTCCAGCCCTACCGGTACTTCCGCGCAAGGATACGTCCGGGCAAGCGACAGGATCGATTCGTGCTCAATACTGCTCACAATAATCTTTTTCCCTGGAAACCGCCGCATCACCCCTTGCAGGGCAATATTGTTGGCTTCCGTACCGCCAGCGGTAAAAATAACTTCCGCCGGACGGGTGCCGAGAACCGCCGCCACACTGGCCCGTGCAGCTTCAATATCGGCATGCACAGCTTTCGCCGCAAGATATGTCGCCGAAGGATTATAAAAATGTTCGGAAAAATACGGCTCCATGGCTTTCAGCACGCTGCCATCCAAGGGTGTTGCCGCCGCGTAATCAAGATAAATCGTCGCCATGATATTTTCAGTATACGAAATAAAGCGGCCTTAGGCGGCTTGTTGCGCCAGCCGGTGCAATTCGCCGCCGACGCGCTGCTCGTATAATTGCACCGCCTGATACAGGTTGCTTGCTTCCTGCTTACTCAGCGCCTGATAGGCATTTACACCTTGCGACTTCACAACGCCGTTCGGGCGCACGTCATACCGGGTGGTCATGACATGCCGCTGGCCTTTCGGGTCAATCCATTCCTCATGCCAAACCCATGTACGCTCATCGAGGCAGAAAAATTCGCGCCGCGATCCCTTGGGAACCGAACCAAACAGCTCACCGCCCAAGCGTGCTTCATAATGCAGCAATGCCCGGTGCAAATCTGCCCGGCGTTGCTCGCGCTTTCGGCTGCGTACATGCTTGACGACATTAAGCCGCATGTTGCGCTCCGTAAATTTCATCCAGTTTCTGGTGGATTTGATCAAGGGTCGGCATATCGTCAGCACCACGGCTTTCAAGAGGCCGCGTAGCTGGCTGGGTTTCCGCTGTCTCCCTGACAGCAGGCGTATCACTGGTCAGTAAGTCAGGAAACTGAGTTAGCAGTGCCTGGCGCATAAGCTCAGCGCCGTTCACGACTTCGCGCTCGCGTGTTGCGGCAAGCCCGTGCACCACCTCATTGCGGAGGCTATTCTTGCCAAACGACAGTCCATCTGTATCAATCATATCTTTGCACCTATATCCCGAACAATTGCTGCGCATTCCGCGTGGTAGCAGCAGCGATCTCCTCGACTGCTATACCCCGCTCAGTAGCCAAAAACTCCGCAATTGTCCTCACATGATATGGCTCACATATTTTACCTCTATACGGGACAGGCGTCAAGAAGGGCGCATCCGTTTCAAGGAGTAAAGCATTGAGCGGAATCGTGCGATATAGTGCAATTTGTTCAGGCTTTTTAGCAAATGTTGCAATGCCATTGACGCCAACACAGAGGCCATGCTGCATCGCCCGCTCCAGGTTCTCACGGCTGTCGGTAAAGCTATGGAGAACGCCGCGAATCGGTGTATCTTTCGACGTATAACTTTCGAATATCGGCCAGAAATCATCAAATGCTTCACGGACGTGAAAAATCATCGGCAAATCATGGGCACGTGCCAGTTCAATCTGAAATCGCAGGAGCGCAAGCTGAGATTCTTTTGAAGAATGCTCGTAGAAATAATCAAGCCCACACTCACCGATCGCCACAACTTTGGGCGCTAATGCCAATGCAGCAAACTGTTGGCGTGCGGCGGGATTATCGGTGTAATGGTGGGTTTCGTGTGGATGAATGCCAACACTAGCCCAGCAGTTTTCACGGTTTTTCACGAAATCAACCACCAGCTGGCTGTCATCCAGATCACAGCCCACGCAAATCAGCCGCGTAACATTCGCTGCTTTGGCACGCTCAAGCATGTCATCGGGCGTCGTATCGCCTGCTTTCGCCCATAATGAGCGAGTGTTCGCTTCACCAGTCTCTGACCCGACAGACTGGATGTGGCAATGCGTGTCAGTCAGCTGCATACGCTTACGCCTGCGTTGCTGTTTCCAGCTTCGGGAACAAAGTGCCCGGCAGTGGCGTCACGATGCCTTCGGCGAAAACACCGCGAATTTTGGCAGCCGCATCCGGCAGGAAGGGCACCAGCAGGTCGGCAATCTCCAGCAGGCAGCTTACCTGATAAGCAAGCACCTCACGCAAGTGCTCGGTGTCACCAACCTTTGCAATCTCCCAAGGTTTTTC
>CAZPPY010000013.1:0-17368 GCA_964588575.1 uncultured Candidatus Saccharibacteria bacterium | reverse complement strand
AGGGATTCGAACCCCCGAATGCCAGGACCAAAACCTGGTGCCTTACCACTTGGCTAATCCCCAATATGGTTATTACATACTACTTCTTGGCCTGTCACAAAGACACAAAATGTCAGCTTGATTTTAACGTATTTCGGCATTTTTCACAATTGCTGCCGGAGGCGTATGGTAAAGTGCCGGTAAGCTATACTGAGCAAAAGATCCATATATTGTATAATGGCGCTGCTGCATGACAGGAGAATAAGTATGCAAATACGAAGAACATCAGCGCTTCGGGCGTATGTCATCTTGTTGGCACTGGCTGTGCTTTTAGCGCTCGCCCTGCCACCAAACCCTGCAACGCTACATCAACTGCGCATCAATGTGCTTGAGTACCGGGCAGTCGTCGTGACATTGATCGTACCATATGCAGCCATCTGGTTTTCTGCGTTTTATGCCTACGACAAGCTCGAGGAATACGCCGCCAAGCTGCACCGCACTGAAGAGGGAAGTGCATTCAAGAAAATTGCCAACGGCGTCCGCGTTCTGGCTTGGGGCCTGGTTGTCCCGACAATTATTGGCACTATACTCAGCGCGCTGCAAAGCTGGCATGCCGACTTTCATGCACCCGCATCAGTCTTCAACCAGTACATGCAGGTAGCATTTCCGGTCGTCGCATTCATTATCATCGGCAACGGCACGCGAGACCTGACTGAGCTTGTTGGGGTGCGCCCTGGAATCATGGCTATTCGCGCAATCATTTTGGCATTCACGATTCTTGGCGTCCTGTTTGTCCACTTTGTCATCAACAATCAGTTCAATGGCACCGACGGCTACCACCTGCCGCTCTATCCTTTGATCTTAACAATTATCGTTCCGTATTTGTTCACGTGGATCATTGGACTGCTCAGCGTGTACGAATTGCGCATTTATGCGGCGGCAACCCGCGGCGTCCTATACCGCCAGGCGCTTGTGTCACTCGGCACCGGCCTGGCAATTGTGATCATTGATTCAATCATCGTCCAGTATCTCACCGGTGCGTTCGGTATCGCCGCCCATGCATCAATCGGTTTCCTGCTGCTTATTGTTTACTTACTGCTTGTCGTCCAGGCAGCAGGCTACGCGCTGGTGGCGCTCGGTGCGAAAAAGTTAAAGCGGATTGAAGAGGTCTAACGTGAGTACGCGCAGCGACCTTACCCTATACGACAAAGTAGTGCGCGTCACGCACGTGTATCTTGGGCCCGCTGCAGACCGCTTTATCATCCGTCAGGTTCAGAACCATTTACACAAACAGCCGGACGACCTGTCTGTTGCCGATTTAGGCAAACTGGTAGACTGGATCCGTGTTGCCGTTTCACTCCTGACTGACGATAGTGAACTGGTTGAAGAATATATTGACGAATTAACGAAGCTGACCCACGAGCCAAGCAAGTATCATTCATAGGAGGGTAAGAAGAGGATTTGAGCATGGCTGAAGAATATGTACATCAGCTGGAAAACCACGTGACAGTGGCTGAGGTTCGCGCCGAATCTGAAGCACTCTTCCGCAGCATCGGCGATGGAGCCATTGCAACCGACGAATTTGGCCATATCACGCGCATTAACCCAACGGCGCTATCAATTCTGCGGTTAACGCTTGAAGAGGCGCTTGGCAAATGGTTCCCGCGCATCATTGTCATTGTACGGCCGGACGGCACACCAATTCCGCTCGCCGAGCGGCCCATCGTGAAAATGTTTCTAACCGGCAAAGTTGTCAGCGAAAAAGTGCAATACCTGGCAAAAGACGGCCACGTAGTACCAGTTAGCGTTACAGTATCGCCGATAATCCTTGACGGTCGCCCGGTCGGCGCTATCGAAGTCTTCCGCGACGTCACCGCAGAAGAAGAAATTGACCGCATGAAAAGTGAATTTATCTCCTTAGCATCACACCAGTTACGGACACCGCTGTCGACTATTAAGACATACGCCCATATGCTGCACGACGGCTTCATGGGTCCCGTCAGCTCCGAACAAGCCGGCGTCATCCAAACTATTTTGACAGCTACCACCAACATGAACGAACTCATCAGTACGCTGCTGAACATTGCCAAAATCGAGAGCGGCAGCATCGCAATTAACAGCAAGCGCCTGGATGCTTCTCAACTTATCATGGACGTAATAAAACAACTGTCGCTGAGTGCTGACGGCAAAAATGTTGCGCTGACCTTTACATTGCCAAAAGAACATATCGGCCTGCGCGCCGACAGCCTGATCGTCAAAGAAATTCTGACTAATCTGGTGGGCAATGCGATCAAATACACCCGAAATGGCGGCACCGTTACGATCGATGTCGCATCACAAGCGCACGATGTCTTGTTTACTATCACCGACACTGGTATGGGCATACCAAAAGCATCGCAGGGTAAAATATTCGGAAAGTTTTTCCGGGCACAAAACGTCGTGCGCCAGGAAACGACTGGCACAGGACTCGGCCTCTATGTAGTCAAAGGCCTTGTATCCACGCTGCATGGTAAGGTATGGTTTAAGAGCGAGGAAAATAAAGGCACGACTTTTTACGTCTCGCTCCCGAAAATTTACGACGAAAAGATGCGCCGCACATAGTAGCGTCGCATCGCCTGTAAGATATTTCATATGCAGCGTTAGCACCCGCATGATAACACAAGAACATGCTTATTAGACCTAAAGGTGAGGAGAAATATACACAGTAATGGCCAGAATTTTAATCGTTGAAGATGATCGTGATTTAAATGTTGCGTACCAGGCAATTTTGACACAGGCCGGCTATACGGTCGGGTCGGCATTGAACGGAAAAGATGCGCTCGACATGGTCAATGAATTTGATCCGGATCTGATTTTGCTGGACTTGCTGATGCCGATTATGGGCGGGCTGGAGTTTTTACAGAATTACAATCTCGATCAGCATCCCGACGTTAAAGTCCTGATTTTTACCAACATGGAAAACTCGCCCGAGGTCAACGAGGCATACAATCTTGGCGCGTCGCGTGCCATCATCAAATCTTGGACTGCACCGCAAAGCCTGACAAAAGTCATCGACGATGTTCTAAAAAAACAACCAAAGTAAAGTTTCGTTCACTTGAAGGCCCTGCTTACACAAACAAGCCCCGACACATCGGGGCTTTCCGCATATTTTGGGAAGAGCAACGAGCGGTCCCTCCTTTCAGGCGGGATACGGATTTACTCCGCAAGCGAATGAATGATATTCGAGCGTTCAGCGAGAATATATGCTAAACCCAAGAAATATATCCTTTAAAAGAAAAAAATTCTTGGCGTGAAGCTATAGAAACCGTAGGCCGGAGGTTCCTTTTGCCAAAGGCAAAGGGCCGCGCATGGGTGTCTCGTGTGGGCTTATCGCTCCAGCGTCACTTCCGCAATCGACTGGTCGTTTAATGCTTTATTCAGCTCTTTGACTTTAACGCGGTAAGGCGTGTGCTTGCCATAACTGATAACACCAAGTGTTTTGAGCTTGTTCAGTTCAGTCGCAGCAGTCTCACGCGTTAGACCAGTCAGATTGGCGAAATCCTGGTGCGTCAAATCAAGCATAATTTCTGCTTCGTCGGGACTGATCTGACGGCCCTGGCTTAAGACCAGATAGTGCAGGGTATAGATCAGCTTGTCACTGGCCCGGGAGTGCTGGAGTGCGTTCAGGCGCATCATACTGCCTAAATATTCCGTTACAAGCCGTTCGAACTGACGATACAACTCATCCGGATGACTTTTCATGAAGTTCACGTAGTCGTCGCGCGGTACATGATAAAGTGTCACATCGTCGGTAAATGCTTCAAAATAATAAAGCGAGCTCGGCGCTTTGTAGAACGCCCACGGCGCAGGAAAGATCTGGTCTCGAACGTGGAAACCAACTGGTTTTTCATCTCCGTTCTGACTCAAATTGTAGACTTTAACAACGCCGGTTTTTACGATATACGCCGTGCGTGGGGCTTCGCCCTGAAAGATGATAATTTCACCCTTGCTGTACGCCTTGACTATATATCCGGCCAAAAAAGTCTGGAGTGCGTTATGGAACAACTCGGCCATACTATTAGTCTACGATATATGTCCTATATATTACAACATTGTTGAATCGATACACAAGACCATGCGAAGTTTTTGCGCTGCGCGGCAATGTAACCGTTCCCGTATTGCTGTAGCTGTAGGACATAGCACCTTTATGTTATGGCATTAGTATGAAGCGAAACAGCTGAGAGATACTGTAAAGAATGTTACAGACAGTGTGTACGCCATCTCTTGCGTATAGGGCTACTGCGGAGTGGATGGGGTCGTAGCAGGCACCTGGTCAGGGCCAAGCACGATGATAAAATCAGCATCATACACATTGCTATATGGATTCGTGGTTGTCACATTGGCCCCGTAGAGCGATTTGAGCAAGGCCAAGGTAGCCGGCTTTGCACCGGCAGAAGCGTCGATAATCGTCGTGCTGGCGGCGATCGATTGTGCGTCACCAATCGATGTCACATTCACGCCTTTTGCCGACAATGTTTTCTCTTTTTGCGCGGCCAGCCCGTAGACATTAGTGCCGTTCAGCATAACGACCGAGGCATTTTCACGGGTGACTGCATTGCTCGCCATCAGCCGGGCGATATACGTCTGGATTTTACTGAAGTTATCCAGGCCAGCCGATGGAATCAAGGCGGATTGGTTGGTTGGCGATGTATAGTTTGACAGCAAATTTGCGCCGTTTGCGTCGTTTAGACTTACCGACTGGACGCTATTGTTGTTGATGTCTTTGCCAATGTCGTACAGGCGGCGAACTTCACTAAGCGTCAGGTCGGTCTTGACGTTTTGGCCAATAGAGTCAAAGAGATTGCTCAATGCCAGCGGATTCGCCAGGACGCCTGCAGATATGACTTTACTCTTAACAGCCAGAATCATCTGACGCTGGTGTTCAGTACGGTCAAAATCTGATTCAGGGAAGCCATACGAGCCATACGCATCGCCGCGGGCGCGAGCGAGGTCGAGCGCTTGTTCACCACTCAAATGTTGGGCACCGTTTGCCAATTTCACCAATGGCCCGTGTGTCGTCCAGTCGATGCTTGGATCGTAGAGGCCGCGCGGATCGGAGCTCTGGATATTGACATCGATGCCACCGACGGCGTTCACCGCATCGCGCAGCGCATTGTAGTTGACGAGTGCATAATAATTCGCCTTGATACCGAAGTTCTGCTGAATAACCTCTTCGAGCAAGCCCATCCCGCCATTAGGGTAGCCAGGCGCACTGAAATTATCATCTTCGCCGGCTACATACGCTTCATTAATCTTGGCATGATGATACCCGGGGATGTCGACCCATAAATCTCTGGGGACACTCAGCATGAATGCTGAATTATCTTTGACATCAATACTGACTACCATGATCGAGTCCGTCAGATTAGCTCCGTTGTGCCCTGGATCATCGGCCGAGTTGCCGGCAAGCAGAATATTGACACGGCCGGTATCTTCGCCGTCCAGCTTAGTCGTTGTCAGGACATTAAAAATATTGCCGTGGAATACTTTCTGAACATTGTAAAAGAATTTGACTCCAACCCAACCGCCGGCAAGCAGAATGGCAAGCACAAAGAGAAGCGCGATGCGTTTCTTCGTAAACAAACGGCGGCGACGCTTCGGCTTTTTGACAGGCCGGGGTTGCGGTTGTGGTTGTGGTGGATAGTGCGGCGTCGGTTGCACTGGCGTGTCGGGAGGTTGGTATGACTGTTTTGGCACGGGTTGCGGCACGCGCTGACCCGGGACCGGCCGAGCTGACTGTGCAAAGGTACGTCTGAGCGGCAACGTCGTACCAACATTGGGGAAGCTCCGGCCCTTCGCCGCGTGAATATCACTAATATAGCCCGGGCGCCGCGGGGGCTGAGCAGCCGACTTGAACCGGTTGTGCGCGTCGTCCGTATCTTTAAAAGGCATAAGGATAGTCTCTAGTATATCGTATTGGGTTTCGCTTAGAGAACACTAAAATATTTGTCATTTTGTCTTCTTTTTGGCATGGATAGCATCAAATGTACCGGACCTGGCGGCAATCAATTTTTTTACGCCTCTATTGAGCTACCTGGACTTTATACGCTAAGTACACTGTATTGGTGCCACCCGAGAGTGATGGCCACGAAGCGACGAGGTTAAATATCGTCGTTCCGTTCGCATTGGCCGATGACGACGGACTTGAGATAGACAATTGATAGATTGAATCGGCCTGGCCGCTTAACCCTTGCGTATTCACCAAGCACTGAGGACTTGTGTTTGCTGGCTGATAGTAGGCGCCCGTCGACAGGCAAAATGATGTGCTAATCGACGACGGCAACTGGGGGATTGCCGCTGCGTGCCGGAGCAATTCAACCTGTCCCTGAAGGAGCTGCAGCGCCTGCGCGTGCTCTTCAGCGTCGCGCACAGCACGCGTGCTGCGGTTTGTGACCGTGGATGCGCCGGCCAAAATAGTTGCAACTATCATAACGGCAATAATAACTTCAACAATCGTATCGCCGGCCTGCAAACGGTGAGCGAGATATGGATGATATACCTTCATAGTGCTTCAAGTGTTATGTCGCTTATGATTGTACAGCAAAGCACCCGCGGCCAATAGTCCTCACGCCAGCCATAATCACAGCCCCGCGTCAGCTATCAGCTATACGGTATACTTGAGAGTAAAGAAAGGGAAGTTATGAAGGTAATAGTGCAAATCCCCTGTTTGAACGAGGAACAGACGCTGCCACTGGTTCTAAAGAGCATTCCACGGTCTATACCGGGTGTCGACAGTGTTGAAATCTTAATTATTGACGACGGCTCTACTGATAAAACGATTGCGGTTGCCCGCAAACACGGCGTGGAGCACATCGTCCGCCATAGCCGAAACCGCGGCCTCGGCCGATCGTTTCAGCATGGTGTCGAACGTGCGTTGGAGCTCGGTGCCGACATTGTCGTGAATACCGATGGCGACAACCAGTATCCGCAGGATCGTATTCCGGATTTGGTGCAACCCATTATAAAAGGGCAGGCGGATATCGTCATTGCTGATCGCCAGACGCACAAGATTGCCCATTTTTCGCCGCTCAAGAAACTGCTCCAGCGGATTGGCAGCCAGGTCGTCAACATGGCTGCCGGTACTAATTTGCCTGATGCCGCCAGTGGCTTTCGCGCCTATTCCCGCCAGGCGCTTCTGGAGCTCAATACGATCACCGCATTCAGCTATTGCATGGAGACGATCATCCAGGCCGGCAACAAGCGCATGGCAATTACCAGCATTCCGGTCGATACGAATGAAAAAACGCGTGAGTCGCGATTATTTAAATCTACTTGGGAACATGTCCGGAAATCCGCGCTCGCAATTATTCGTGCATATGTCATGTACCGGCCGCATGTCGTCTTCGGCACTGCCGGATTGGTCCTTTTTGTCATCGGCGCCCTACCATTTGCACGTTTCCTCTATTTTGCGTTGACCGACCAAAGTCGCGGACACCTCCAGTCGCTGCTGCTCGGATTGATACTATTGACGGGCGCGTTTCTATGTCTCGTCCTGATGATCATCGCCGATCTGATCCGTATCAACCGAACGCTGATTGAACAGCAGCTGGAACAGACCAAGAAGTTACGCTTCCCGAAACCAGCAAAGTCATCCGAAATGATACACTAGCGATATGCAGCGTTTGAAGTATTACGTAAAACTTCTGATAAGCAAGAAATACCGGCGCTGGGTTGCGGCAGCGGCAATTGTACTGACGGTCTTATTGATCGGGCGGTTCTTTATCGTCAACCCTGAATATATCCGCACACTACGGCGTGTACCGCCAACGGTTATCTTGCTCATTATTTTCTTGAACATTCCTGCCATGATGGCACTCGCCTGGGCGTATTCATGCATGCTGTCACTATGCGGAAAGACTATTCCCGCCAAAGAACAGGCGCTTCTGACCGCATATTCTTCAATCGCGAACTTTTTCGGGCCAATGCAGAGCGGGCCGGGCGTACGGGCAGTCTATTTAAAATCCCGCTATGCAGTGCGCCTGCGCGATTACATGGTGGCCACGCTCATATATTATGCGTTTTATGCCAGCTTCAGCGCGCTCTTTTTGGTCGGCGGCAGCCGTCCGTGGTGGCAAGCGGTACTGGCGGTTCTGGGAGCGGCTGGCTTTAGTGTAATTGTCATCCGCTGGTTTACGCAGCGCGGCCGTTCCAAAGCCGCAGAGCACTTACCGCAATTCCGCTTGCGGACAGTTCCGCTTATTGGCCTGGCGGCAGCGACATTCCTGCAGATTGTGTTTATCACAGCTTACTTTTATGTGGAACTGCGGGCAGTCAACCCTCATATTGGGGTCGGCCAGGCGATTAGTTACACCGGTGCCGCCAATTTTTCACTCTTCGTTTCCATCACCCCTGACGCAGTCGGCTTTCGTGAGGCATTTCTTGTATTCTCCCAGCAGCTGCACCATATCTCAGTCGCCAACATTCTCGCCGCAAATATTATCGACCGCGGCGCATATGTCATATATCTGCTGCTCTTATTTGTCTTCGTACTCGCCATCCATGCCAAAGACCGCTTGCGTGTGCCGGTACGCAAGCAAACCGCCGAAGAGTAATCTTCAGCCGGCTACAGCCAACTCTCAAGCATGATTATATAATGAGGTTTATATGCGTATTGTTGTCATAGAAGACGAAGTCAAGATCGCCCAGGCAATCAAGCGTGGACTGGAGCTCAAGGGCTATGCGGTTGACGCGGTCTACGACGCCGACACCGGCTTAGCGTACGCGCTCGATGACGATTACGATCTGGTCGTTCTGGACCGGATGCTGCCTGGTACGATTGATGGCATCGAACTATGCAAAAAAGTTCGGGCAGCTGGACGCAGCGTGCCGATTCTCATGCTCACCGCCCGCGGCACACTCGGCGACAAAGTCGAAGGCCTGGACAGCGGCGCCGACGATTATCTCGTAAAACCATTTTCGTTTGATGAGCTCACCGCCCGCGTCAAGGCGCTCCTCCGGCGGCCGCCAGTACACATGGGCACTGTCATAAAAGCCGGCGATTTATCCGTCGATACCACAACCTACCGCGTCCAGAGAGACGGAAAAGACATCAAACTTTCCAGCAAAGAGTATTCGTTGCTCGAATACCTGCTGCACAGCCAAGGCAGAGTCGTCACGAAAGATATGATTATCAACCATGTCTGGGATGAAGACGCGCTGATTTTGCCCAACACCGTCGAAGTTTACATCGGCTATTTGCGAAACAAGATTGACCGCGCATTTCCGGGCCAAAAACCACTCTTGCATACACTTCGCGGATTTGGCTATAAGCTCGAGGCCTGAAACGATGCACGATATGTACCGGTCCGCCACCCTCAAATTAACTGCATGGTACCTGCTGATTGCGATGCTCATCAGCTTGACGTTCAGCGTCGTCGTGTACCGCGTCGCAAACGCCGAACTGGAGTGGGGACTCCACAATCAAACAGCCAGAATTTACCGTGAATATCCGGTGTTCAGCGACAACCCGTTCTTCGTGCGCCAAAATGACCTTGATGCCGGTTCGCGTCGTATCTTTCTAAACCTCGCCTATTTTAACCTCGTCGTACTCATCGGTGCTGGCTTCGCCAGCTATTGGCTTGCCCGAAAGACACTCAGGCCAATCGAAATTTCCAACGAGCAACAGAAACGTTTCGTCGCCGACGCCAGCCATGAGCTGCGCACGCCGGTCACCGCACTGAAGATGGAGACGGAAGTTGCGTTGCTCGATGAGCATGCATCAAAAGAAGAACTGCAGGCAGCGTTACAAAGTAACCTTGAGGAAGCCAACAAGCTCGACACGCTGCTTGGCAGCCTCTTACGCTTAAGCCGACTGGAATCAGCCGATATCCAGCAAACTTTTACGCGTTTGTCTATCGCCAGGCTCATACAGGCTGCTATTGACCAGACAAAGCAACTTGCGGACGCAAAGCATATAATCATCGAACAACAGATAGTCGATATGAAAGTAAGCGGCGACCAGGCAAGCCTCATCCAGCTCGTCGTCATTCTGCTTGATAATGCCATCAAATATAGTCCGACCGGCTCGACAATTACTGTTTCATCCACCAGACAGACGGGCACGGCGCATATCACCGTTCGCGACCACGGCATTGGTATTGAAGCTGCTGCATTGGAGCATGTGTTTGACCGCTTTTATCGTGCCGATAAAGCCCGGACCGGCAACAGTGGTTACGGCTTGGGGTTGGCAATCGCCAAACATATTGCCGACCTTCATGACGGCACGATTACCTTGAAAAGCACGCCAGGCAAGGGCACAAGCGCCTCCTTGCTACTGCCGTCAATGCCGAATCATCATGATAGTGCGTGAAAACAGCTGGAGTACGAAATTAGTTTTCCTGGCGGGCAAGGCGGCGATAGCCAACCGTAACACCTGCAAGCGCAATCGCCAGGTATGCCAGCCCCGTCATGCATGATGACAGCAACGGCGAGTGCGTACTAATTACCAGGTATGTTCCTGACGCAAGCGTCAGGGTGATCATCCCAGCGCTCAAGCGCAATTTCGTCTGCGATGGCCAAAAGGCAAGCGCCGTCGTCAGACCAATACTTGATAGAGCAATAACAATGTGAATGAGTAAAATCATACTTCTAGTATACGGCTTATGGTTCAACCCGAAAAGTGGTAAATAGCCGGCACCAGTCAAACAACGCGCGACGAATCCCGCCGATACGTGGTATACGCAGCCTTACGGCAACAGCGGGCCAACGGCAATCATGAACGAATAAATAAGCAGCACGTTGAGCGAGGCATGGAACATTTTCTTCGCCCAGCGGTCATCGTCTGTCTCTGGTTTAAAGCCATGGAAGGCAACCGCCAGCCAATAGGCCCCCACGAGCGTCATCGCTGCTGAATAGACATAGCCAGTGTAATGAAATGAGGTCAGCAGCAGGGCAGCCAGCAAAAACAATACAGCATACACAAAAATGCGCTGCTTCGTGTACATCATACTTTTTTTGACTGTAATAACCGGCACGCCGGCGGCCTTGTATTCCGCCCGCCGGTATATTGCAATTGAGAAAAATTCCGGAAATTGCCAGAAAAAGAGGGCAGCAAAAACGAGTACCGCACCGGCGTCAATACGGCCGGCAACGGCGACATATCCCGCCAGAATCGGTGCCGCGCCGGATAAGCTGCCAACAAGCGTGCCATGGATTGACCGCCGCTTCGCCAGCGCACCGTACAACCAAACGTACACGATAAAGCCGAGCACGCCAATGGCGACAACCAGCCAATTTGTCCACAAGGCAAGCGCCAACACCCCTGCTACGCCGAGCACAACAGAAAATATTGTCGCCGGCCGCGCTTGGATCGTACCACTGGCGACTGCCCGCTGTTTGGTGCGCGCCATTATGCGGTCGATATCCTGGTCTAGTACATTGTTAAGCACACAGGCTGCACCGATGATGAGCGTCATGCCGCCGATAGCGGCGATAAAGAGCCCGGCGTCAAACGTACGGGCTGCCGAACTTGCCAGCAGGAAACCGGCTACACCGGTAATAACATTTCCATATAGTACGCCCGGCTTGGCGAGTGAGTAATACTGCCTGATTGTCGCGAGGAATGAGTGCTTTGTTGTCGTCATACTTCTACTGCCGTTTCCTCTACTATAGCATCTGCCCGCTGCCGGACAGTTGAGTCCATTGCAACAGTGTCGTACTATGAAAGCATGACCATTATAGCCGAGCGGCGTATTTTCTCTGTAGCAAGTGCCTGGAACGCTGGAAAGGGAGCAAGTGCGTAAGCAAGCCAAAGGTATACCTGATTTACGAATGCTTGCGCCCGTGTATATTCTTCTGGCAATTTTGTTCGCCGTTTTAATCAGACGCGGCGATATGCAGTTGCTGTCGCCTGCCGGAGTCATTGCCGACTATCAGAGCAAAATCCTGTGGGGGGCGCTCGTCTTTGCGACCATCGTAGGGACAACCATTATCATATCGTTCTTTACCGTTATATTCCGCTATCACGAAGACAACCATCGAAAATACGAGCCATCGTGGACAGCCGGCATCAGCCTGCAGCTTATCGCTTGGGTTATACCGAGCATCGTTATAGCCGTCATTTCATATGCAGTGTGGAGCACCGCCCATACAGTCGATCCGTATAAGCCGCTGGCCAGCACAAAAACTCCTATAACGATTCAAGTTGTGGCTTTGCGCTGGAAATGGTTATTCCTGTATCCATATGACGGGATTGCGACCGTGAATATGATGGAAATTCCTGCCGGCACACCAGTCAACTTGCAACTTACCGCCGATGCGCCGATGAATTCATTCTGGGTTCCACGCCTTAGTGGTCAAATCTATGCGATGCCCGGCATGGTGACGCAGCTGCATATCCAGGCAGATACGACAGGCAACTTTTCCGGTAGTGCAGCCGAAATAAACGGTGACGGGTATGCAGGTATGGATTTTATGGTCAAAGCTGTGTCAGCGGCTGATTACCAAGCGTGGAAATCCACTGCGCAACGGTCCACAAAAACGCTTGATTACCGGAATTATCCGCAGCTGGCGGCGCCTAGTGAATATGTTCCGCCGGCCAACTATAGCTTGGCTGATCGAAACCTCTTTCATGAAGTCGTCATGCAATTCATGGAGCCAGGAGCAGATTTATCAACACTACAAGTCAGGGGGAAAAGCCTGTGAATTTGAAGGAATTACTGCTCGGCAGACTCGACTGGAATGCGCTGCCGCATGAATGGTTTACCATCGGCGGCACTGGTGCCCTGATATCAATCACTGTCTTTGGCGCGGTATTGCTCACAGTCACAAAGCGCTGGAAATGGCTCTGGAAGGAATGGCTGACGTCAACCGATCCAAAGCGCATCGGTATTATGTATATGGTCATTGCGGCATTGATGCTGTTCCGTGGCGCTCTTGATGCACTTATGATATGGCTGCAGCAAGCATTGTCGGCAGGGAACGCGCCCGGCTATCTCGGCGCAACGCATGGTTACTTGTCGGGTGCACATTTCCAGCAAATTTTTACGGCACATGGCGACATTATGGTCTTCTTCGCCACTATGGGCTTTTTAGTCGGCCTGATGAATTTAGTTGTTCCGCTTCAAATTGGTGCACGCGATCTAGCCAGCCCGCTCCTGAATACGCTCGGCTTCTGGCTGTATGTTGGCGGAGCGATCCTTATCAATATGTTCTTCGTGTTTGGCGGGGAATTCGCTGCCGCCGGCTGGCTGGCGCAGGCCCCGCTCGCCGAATTGCAGTACAGTCCGGGCGTAGGCGTGGATTATTGGATTTGGAGCCTGCAGGTTTCCGGTCTCGGTACGCTACTTGGCGGGATTAATTTCCTGGCAACGATCATGAAAATGCGCGCACCGGGCATGAAGCTCCTGCATATGCCCCCGTTCACGTGGGCTACGCTTTTTAGCAGCGTCATGATCATCACTATTTTCCCCATCCTCGCGATTACAATTGCCATGCTGACGCTCGACCGCTACCTTGGTATGCACTTCTTTACCTCCAGTGGCGGAGGCAACCCCATGATGTATGTCAACTTAATCTGGATGTGGGGCCATCCGGAAGTCTACGTCCTGATCATCCCGGCATACGGCGTCTACTCGGAAATTGCCGCCACATTTAGCCGGAAGCGCCTGTCCGGATATATATCGAATGTCATCGGCCTTGGCCTGGTGGCCGTCATCTCGCAACTTGTATGGTTACACCACTTTTTCACCATGGGTGCTGGCGCGGACGTCAATGCTGCGTTTGGCATTTCGACTGAACTTATTGTCATTCCAACTGCCATACTCTTGTTCAGCTGGCTAATGACGATGTTCCGCGGCCGGATTCACCTAGCATCACCCATGTACTGGTTCCTGGCATTCATCAGCACGTTCACTTTCGGCGGAATGGCTGGCATGCTGCTGGCGTTCCCGGCAGCCGATTACCAGGTGCACAACTCGCTGTTCCTGGTGGCGCATTTCCATACCATGATTATTGGTGGAGCACTCTTCGGTATTTTTGCAGCCATTACGTACTGGTTCCCGAAGTTCATGGGATTCAAGCTTAATGAGCGGCTCGGCAAATATGCCGTGATCCTCTGGTTAACCGGTTTCATTTTGGCCTTTGTGCCGCTCTATATTCTTGGGCTCATGGGCGCTCCGCGGCGTCTTGACCACTACACAAATCCAGCCTGGCAAGCACTGTTTATTGTTGCCGTGATCGGTTTCCTGACTATTGCAGCTGGCGCAGCAATGCAGGTTCTGCAAGTTATCGTCAGCATCGTCCAGCGCAAGAAAAACCGTGATACGACTGGCGATCCGTGGAACGGTCGGTCGCTTGAGTGGTCGACACCATCACCAGTACCGTTTTACAATTTCGCAAGCGTTCCGGAAATCCACGGCCGCGATGCGTTCTGGGACATGAAGCAAAGCGAACACAAACCACCGAAGCGCTATGAAGATATTGAAGTACCGCGAAATACTGCTGCCGGCATTTTTATCGCAGCCGGTGCGTTTGTCTTCGGTTTCGCAATGGTGTGGCATATGTTCCTGGTCGCCGGGCTTGCATTAGTCATCACTATCGCATGCACCATTGTTCGTACATTCAATGAAGATACTGAATATGTGCTGCCCGCCAGTAAAGTCAGGGAACTCGAAGCCGCTAGGGAGAACTCATAATGGAAGCGACTGAGCACAACGCCCGTAAGGCAAGCAAAACATATTTTCTCTTCTGGGCATATTTGATGACCGACCTCTTGATGTTTGGCGGCTTGTTTGCGGCGTTCTCGGTCCTCAGGCGCAATACGTTCGGGGGCCCGGGCGAGAAAGAGGTCTATCAGCTGCCGCTGGTACTGGCCGAAACGTTCATCCTGCTAATCAGTAGCTACACCGCAGGACTCGCAGTGTATTTTGCCGGACGCAACAAGCTGAAGGCGGTATTCGGCCTGCTCTATGCAACCGGCATCCTCGGAGCAAGTTTCTTGACACTCGAACTCACCGAATTCGGCCATTTGATTGCCGAAGGCAACTCATATACTCGAAGCGGTTTCCTGTCATCCTATTTCAGCTTGGTCGGTACGCACGGTCTGCACATCACCGCTGGACTGCTGTGGCTAACCATTCTGCTTGTATTCCTGGCCAAGCGCGGGCTGCGGGAAAGTATGGTGCGAAAAATAACGCTCTTCAGCATATTCTGGCATTTTCTGGATATTGTCTGGATTTTCATTTTCTCAATTGTCTACCTAATGGGAGTATCGCTATGAATAGGGTTGTTTCGTACAGCGCCGGCCTGACCTTGGCGCTCATCCTGACGGTAGCTGCTTTTGGGCTCGTCATCGCGCATACAAACAGTGCTATTAGCGTATCGTCGCCAGTAGTTATCGGCAGTATATTGACGTTGGCGCTCATGCAGCTCGTGGTACAGCTCTTTTTCTTCCTGCACCTCGGGCAGGGCAAAGACAGCCAATGGAATACGTTGATGTTCAATTTTACCTTTTTTGCTATTGTTGTCGTCGTATTGGCGTCAGTCTGGATTATGTCGCATCTGAATTACAACATGACTCCGACGGAAATCAATCAGTATATCAACGATCAGAGCAGCTTCTGACGACACGCACAGCCAGTTGCAGCCTTTGCTAAAATGATAAGGTGCTTTCAGTAAAAGGTGGGTTCTTAGAGCCGGCAAAACAGTTATATACAAGCCAATTCTTGCGGCATAATTTCATATATTTCGCGGGCACCATGGCTTTCGGTGCGCTGAGCTATCTGTACTATCCAGTGCTCGGTCGTCTATTGTCACCTAGCAGTTTTGGCGAGGTGCAAACACTCATCACGCTTTTTCTGCAATACACGATCTTTCTGAATGTGCTTGATCTGGTTGTCATTAACATACTCGTTAGCTACGCTGATCCCGGCCTCGCAAAGCGTATTGTTCTTGAATTAGAGAAAGTGTCGTTGGGTATCGGGTTGGGTATCGTGCTATTGGTAGCCGCCTTAGGCCGGGTGCTGGAAAGCTTCCTAAGATTTTCTTCGGCATGGCCGTTTTTGATCGTCGCTATTGCCGGACTGGTAGCCGTGCCATTCATTTTCCGAAGCGGTTACCTGCAGGCACAAAAAAAATTTAGCCTGGTAACGGGTGCGAATATTGTCAGTGCCAGCGGGCGGCTGGTGATCGGGGCGCTACTTGTCGCGATCGGCTTCGGCACGCTCGGTGCGATATGGGGGCTCTTGCTGGCACAAATTATTGCACTCGCCTTTGCGGCGCATTTCGCAATGCGCAGCGGCTTCCGGGAAGGATTTCATAAACGCAAGCTGCCCGACGTACGTTTGATTATGCCCGAGCTCAAGTACGCCGTGCTTGTCCTGGCGGGGTCGCTCAGTATTACCCTCATGTATAGCATCGATATCGTCGTGGTGAAGCACTATTTTGATGCACGCACCGCCGGGCTCTACGCCGGCATTTCAGTTACGGCACGCATTTTATTTTTCTTGACTGCTTCAATTGCCCAAGTGCTCATTCCGTCAGTATCGCTCAAAGAGCCAATGCGACAGAACAAGCAGATTCTCCTGAAATCCGGACTGCTTCTGGTCACAATTGGCAGCCTTGGCGTCGCTGCCTTCTACCTGGCGCCACACATTATCCTGCGCGTCCTGCTCGGCCACGCCTATTTGGCCTATGCCGAGCTCTTGCCACGCCTCAGTCTCGCGATTTTCGTTGTATCCATCGCCAACCTGCTCGTCATCTACTTTACAGCGCTCCGGAAGTACATGGTGCTGTGGATGGCTATACTGGGAAGCTCTATCACTCTTGGCCTCATGGCCGTACGTCATGGTACACTAGATGCTGTTGTGAACGATTTAGTCGTTGGCAGCATATGCCTATGTGGCATGTTTCTCATCTTGACGATATTCCATCTTTTTCGACAGTAGCGGCACGAAACTCCCGAGCAATTTATAACCACGGTTCACCGGGGAGGGGGATTTTGACGGCTCAAACCATCTCAATTATTGTACCGATGTACAACGAAGCGACAAATATTCGCCCGCTGTACGATGAACTGAAAATAGCCATGGCACGCCAGCACAAATATGATTTCGAGGTCATATTCGTCGATGACGGCAGCAAAGACAATTCGGCCGCTGAGGCAAAGCGGCTCGCTCACAAAGACCGGCGCCTGCGGGTACTGGAGCTGTCTCGAAATTTTGGAAAAGAACCGGCAATGACCGCCGGTTTGCACGCCGCGAAAGGCGATGCCGCACTCATTATGGACGCCGACTTACAGATGCCGCCGAGGTTAATAGGTAACTTTATCAAAAAATGGGAGGAAGGCAGTGAAGTCGTTGTCGGCGTGTTTGCCAAGCGTAATACCAGCCGTTTGCACGCACTTGGTTCGCAC
>CAZPPY010000012.1:10940-18063 GCA_964588575.1 uncultured Candidatus Saccharibacteria bacterium | reverse complement strand
AAGCGCATGCTCGTCGACCGCAACCAGATTTTGCGCTCGCTCCGCCGCCTCATCACGATCAACGACTAAGATAGCTGTTAGGCGTCACTGCTACCTCTGTAAAATGTATTGACTTTTTATTACATTTGTGGTTAAATCTAAAACCAGTTGCTTGAGGCAACCGTTTGCCGACATTGTCGGCATTTTACAAGTTGGGAAGATGATCACTCGACACATTCTGGCCGCCAGCCAGGAAATATCTAAAGCTTTTTTTGGTATTTCATGGCTGGCGAATGCCAGAAGTATGCCTGAAAAGGTGTACGCAAACCCTGAAGGAGGGTTTTCGAGTGAGAAGCCAAAGCAACGCCGGAGACATCGTAGCAAAGATGATATTGATTGTAGTCGCAACACTGATTGCATTTGCAATCACAATCGCAGCCAGTGTTGGCGCACACTCCATTGCCATTCACTACGGTGCCAGCGCAGATGCAGCAGTCATAGTTGCATATATCACTGCATTCCTCGGCTTAATTGAGTTAGCTCTCGTGGACACCTGTATGTGGCAACACTTATAGGATCCGCGCTCGCTCAAGAGTGTGCCAGGCCAGTCTTGGCACACTCCCTTCGTTCTTCCCCAACTTGTTTTCACTATGATTATTCTGAAGAACTCGTGTTAGAGTTCTTTTTTGTTAGAATAGCAGTATGAATAAGCACAAGCAGAACAAATGGTTCATCAAAGTTCGCGGCAGCTACCTGCCAAATAGCTGGCAAGGCTGGCTGACATATATTCCATATACGGTATACGTCGCCGCGGTCCTTATATATGTGATCATGCACAATACTGACCTCTGGCAAGCGGCATTTGTCCTCATACCGAACTGGATCGCCGCCCTTGCAATCATGACATGGGTCGCCAAGGCGAAGAGTTGAACCCTGCATACGTGTAATCTTTCACAGCGGGAATGTATGCAACCATTATAGTAGATCTGTCTCCCTGCATAGTGCAGGCCGGGACGGAACAGCTGGCGGCAGCAACTGCCGCAGCCATTAACAAGGAGTGGGACACATGTACCTTGAGCTCGCAGCCAGTGAGGCTGCCTGTACGAAGGCGGTACTACTCGCTGGCACTAGCCGGATGCTGCTCGTGTATGGCATCCAGGGTCGCGAAGGCGAAAGTCTGGAGTGGATTTCACGTTTGTTTTACAGCCCGGCAACCGATAACCACATACCAGGTATCCGCAGCAAAATTACCGTTGGCAACAAGATACCAACACCGAAGGAGTCACAGCTCATATTGCCATGTTGGCTAACATTCATCGAACGCCAGGGACGCAAATACCTTTTTATCGGCCATTTCGGCGCCCGTCGCTTCCAGTTTGAGTGGAAATATCTCAGCTTCGAAGGCAGTTTCACGAGTGACGTCCAAGCGGGTTATCTCCGGCTCGGGCTCACCGTCGTATAGGCGTACATATAAAGATGGCGGCGCGGGAAGCATATCTCATGCTCCTGCGCTGTCTCCGCTCGTACCACCCTTGTTTTGCCTCCATGGAATTCCATGCTGATGAGCCCGAAAAAGGCGAAAGGCAATACTAGACGTAGCCAGGGAAAAAGTCGGTCTTTATACGCGACCGGTGTACGTCAAGATCCAGCAGCATCCGCCGCACCGATTCCACCATCGGATGCGTTCCGGATATATAGAACGTGCGTTCATTGTAATCCGGTATTTCCTTCGTAATCAGTTCCGATGTAAGCCGGGCCCCTTGATACATGTGCGGCCGAGCCGGCCCAGCTGGTTCATCGGTCAATATATAGACAGTCTTCATTCCAAACGCCTGGCTTGCTTCATCGAGCAGTGGCGCATACGCCACATCTGCCTGTGTCCGCGCCGAATACAGGAGCGCGACATCACGCGCTTCTTTCTTATCGATCATATATGTAACCATGCTTCTGAACGGTGTAATACCAATGCCGCCGGCAATAAACGCTAATTTTTCTGCAGTATTTTTTGGCAATGTAAAATCACCGGCCGCAACAGTCGCGACAATCGGGGTTTTTGCATCGATAGCGAGCAACGCGCGTTTGAAACTGCTGCCGTTCTTATAAAACTTGATGCCAAACCGAATATCTGGCTCGGTTGGTGATGACGCGAGCGTAAAATACCGCCGGTCGCCGCGCGCATCGACTTTTGTGTGCGGCAATGTCAGCTCTACGTACTGCCCGGGCTGATATGAGAAATGCGCACCTGGCGTAAAGACAAATTCTACCGTGTCGGTCGCTACCTCTTTCTTTGCCTGCAATACCGGGAAAAGCTTTCGCTTTGGACTTACGAGGTAAGAGAATATGTTGCCGATAACCAGCGCCAGCTCGGGCGAAGAATAGAAATTCAGGATATGTACCTGCGGCGGCAAGAGCACACCGACCAGTGCAGCTTGCCAGAACCGCTTGGCGGCTGTAGGGGGAGCGGTTGCCGGCTCGGTCAGCATGATAAAGCCCAGGAACCAGATTGCCGAACTAAGTGCCATATGCCGCATACTGGCCAGCACATCACCACCACTCACATACGTGAACAGTGCAGTTGCTGCCGTTGTTGTAAGGAGAAACAGGGCAACCATGCGTACCCGACGTATCTTATGGACAATCAGCAGCCCGCCAATGATGACGAATGGCAGCATGACAGTGCTGCCGACCCACCAGCTGGCAGTCTGCATAGCGCCGAAAGATGTCAGCACCACCGCAATTGCCGCTGGATTGAAGATATGCTTGCGACGGATTGCCAAAACGTATTTTGACGCCATCGCTAAAATACCCGCGGCTGTCACGAACAATAGCATCTGTCCATCCAGCCCCGGCGTGATGATCAGCGACAGGATAAACGACGTAATGATGGCCGAATCGCTCCCTGTCGGCGCGCGGAAAAAAGCACTCAGCCCTTTATTACTCAGCCAGCAAACGGCGAGCGATAAAAGTGTACATACCGTGAGTGCCAGCGGGCCGAACGGCAGCCTGCCGCTAAAGCTCAGCACCAGCGCCAGCAGCAGCAAACACGCCAGGTAATACCGCAGCAGTTTGTACATCGTAATCTGATCAATGAACGCATCAAGCTTTTGCAGCATACACATACCTTTCAAAACCGCTCGTGAATGTCGCCATGCCAGTTATGTCTATCATATACCCTTCTAGTCCTGGCAGGCTGGCGATAAAAGCAATACCCTTCCGTCCCATCGCAAACGCTGCCGTTGCGAAACGGTCGGCGTCATAAATATTCGGCCCTATGACACTAAGGCTGGCGATACCGGCGGGCGGCTGAAAATCTGCCAAAGGATTATAGATATGCTCACCCCGGATGTACGTACCCGACGTCGCAATCGCCTCCCCTTGAAGCGCTACAACCTTGACAACCTGTGACGTATCAAACGGATTACGAATACCAACCCTCCAGGGCGTGCCCGCTGCGCTGTCGCCGAACGTCTGTATGTCGCCGCCAGCCTCAATATAGAAATGTTGGTATCCGTGGCCGCGTAATACCTTGGCCGCCCGCTGAATTGCCCACCCCTTCACAAGTCCGGACGGGTCCAGCCGCCCCTGCTTGTTGATATCAAAATAGCCGTGCGTCTGCCGCATCGTTTCGTCGCAGAGCGCCAGCACGTGCTTCATCTCGGCGCCCCATTCGGAAGCGGGCAAACCGCGGTTGATGCGCGAAATCTCGCTGTCGGATTTGTAGGTACTGTACCTCGCATCAACCTGGCGAAAGTATGCGAATACTCGCTTAAGATCATCATAATCTGCGCCAACCACTTCAATCGTGATCGGCATACCCATGATCACTTCTGTTTGCCGCATGTTAGGCTTTTGCTTGCGCCAGTGCCGCCGCCAGCGATTGCTGAAACGCTTCGGACGTGAAGGTTGCGCCGGATACTATCTGCACCTGGGCACTTTGCGCCTGGATCGCTTCCTGCTTTAGATATGGCATAGCCTGCTGATTGATCATGATGGAATCCGGGTGATCATTCGGATATTGCAGCAATGCCACATCGGTAATTTTACCACCAGCAATAGTGGCCGCTACCTCTACGTTCCCGTAGTACGCGTCAGCAATGCTACCAGTGTACGTGCCATCCTTATATGATCCGGTGTTTTGTACAACCGGTGTACTGCTGGAAGGATCGCCGGTGCTGCTGGTAGGCGGAGAAACCACCGAGTTTGAAGGAGTTGCCTGTAAGACCGATAGCGTGCCAATGTCCGGCAGTCCATGCCGTACGCCCAGGCTGTACAGCACAAACACCGCAAGAAGACAAAGACCGGCAAACACTTGTTTCATACTACTTTTATTGTACCTTGCATCATACCTATCCATATTCGCAAAGATGGCTGTGCACAAGCTGAGCCCGGTAGCAGGTATTCCAATCACTGGCTTTTTAACTGGCGCGCGCGTAGGACACTGCTGTATCGTAGAAACATGGATACCGTTTTGCACCTTCCGCGCACTGTACGTGTTTTTGTTCCTGCCATGCTCCTTATCATCTGGCTCGCCGTCGGTGCCATCGGCGGCCCAACCTTCGGCAAACTTTCAGGCATTGCCAGCAACGACCAGGCATCCTATCTGCCGGCAAATGCAGAAGCAACGAAAGTCCAAAATCTCCAAACGGCGTTTGTCCACGAGCAAAAAATTCCGGCGCTTGTGGTTGTGGAATCAGATAAACAACTATCCGCGCAATCGTTCCAGCAATTAGCCCGGCTGCGGACACAACTGGCAGCCGTCCGTGGCGTCTCGGCGGCAGACGGCCTAATCGGACCGATCCCGTCATCCGATTACAAAGCCGCAGAATATGTCATACCACTCGCCGAAACAAGCAAGATCCGCGATAGTATCACCAGTTTGCGACAAACAGTCAGCCATAATGTTCCTGCTGGCACCAGCGGTTACGTAACCGGGCCCGCCGGCCTGGCGGCCGATTTATTCAGTGCCTTTAGCGGCATCGATGGCATTCTGCTCTATGTCGCCCTGGTCGCCGTCTTTGTTATCTTGCTGGCCGTCTACCGCTCAATTATCCTGCCATTCCTCGTGCTGCTCACCGCGATGTTTGCCCTCAGCGGCGCCGGCCTGGCCGTCTACCACCTGGTATCGGCTGATACGCTGAAATTAAACAGCCAGAGCCAGGGTATTCTGTCGATATTGGCCATCGGCGCCGCAACGGATTACTCATTGCTGATTATCGCCCGCTACCGCGAAGCGCTTGAACAGCACGACAAAAAATGGGAAGCAATGATATACGCGCTCCGTACGTCAATCGAGCCGATCACCGCTTCGGCGGCAACGGTTATCGCCGGTGTCCTGTGTCTGCTGGTGTCGGACCTGAATTCCAATAAAGATTTAGGGCCGATTGCGGCACTCGGCATTGCGTTCTCGTATCTGGCCGTCATGACGCTCCTGCCGGCGCTGCTCGTCATTTTCGGCCGTTTTGCTTTCTGGCCGTTCAGGCCTAAGTGGCTGCCGGAACGTTTACAGCCAACCTCGTTCGGTACCGGCTTGGAAGATCGCAAGGGTTTGTGGCGCGCCGTACCACGCTTTATTGCCCGGCGGCCACGCGCCACCTGGCTTGTTTGTTTTGTTGTGCTGGCGGGCGTGGCGCTGGCGGTGCCTCAGTTCAAAGCCAGCGGCATCGCACAGACCGACGCCATCCTTGGCCATTCGGACGCCGTTGATGGCCAGCATGCGCTGGAGCGCCATTTCCCGGCTGGCACCGGTAGCCCGGCAGTTATTATTGCTTCGGCCGCGAAGTTGCCTGCAGTCGTGCAAGTTACGGCCTCTACTCCCGGCGTCACTGCAGCCGTACCGTTCACCGGCGCCGCTCAACCGGTTTCCGGCTTGCGGCCTGTTGTCGTCGACGGCAAGGTCATGGTCAGCGCCACGCTCAATGTGCCGGCCGATTCGCCTGACGCCCGGGGAATTGTCGGTACTTTACGCACGCGTGTCCATCAGGCTGATCCAAGCGCTCTCGTGGGCGGGGTATCGGCGATCGAACTAGACACCAATGATGCCGCGCAGACCGATTTGCACCGGATCATTCCACTCGTCCTGGGCGTCATTCTCGTCATCCTCATGTTGCTTTTGCGCTCTGTGCTGGCACCGGTGCTGCTGATCGGCAGCGTTATTCTAAGCTTTACCGCAACAATTGGTATTTCGGCACTGTTGTTCAACCATGTTTTCCATTTTGCGGGCTCTGACGCTGCGATTCCGTTGTTCGGCTTCATTTTCCTGGTCGCCCTTGGCGTTGACTACAACATATTCCTGATGACACGCGTTCGCGAAGAATCCGTAAGGCTCGGCACAAAAGCCGGTATCCTCCGCGGCTTGAGCGTCACCGGCAGCGTCATTACCTCGGCCGGCCTGGTGCTTGCCGCCACGTTCGCCGCACTTGGTGTGATCCCTATCTTATTCCTGGTACAAATCGCTTTTATCGTTGCATTTGGCGTCCTGCTCGACACGATTGTCGTCCGTTCGTTGCTGGTTCCGGCCGTCTGCTATGATATTGGCAAAGCAATCTGGTGGCCATCCAAGCTCTGGCGCCAAAACAAACAGTAAGACACTATAACGTCGCCAGTAGCGCTTCCAGCCGTTCGTTGCCTTCCTGGATGCCACGCTCCATGCCCGACTGCACCATGCCATCGCGGTCAGCTGGCGTCTGAAATACTGCGGTCGCGGTGACTTTGGTCCGGCCGCTTCCCACTTCTTCAAACTGAGCCGTATTGAGTGAGATGTGGCCGGGCATGCCCATCCATTCAAACGTCTCGGCAATTGACTTCCCATCGATAACCGACACATGCCAGCCGCGGAAGGAATAATCCATGCCTTTGTCGTCAGTATGGGTATAGCCGTACGCGCCGCCTTCTTTCATGTCCCAGGTATCAATCCGCCCCTTGAGCTCATGTGGCCCCATCCACTGGATATACAGGTCCGGCTCGGTGTAGGCGCGCCAGACTTTTGCAAGCGGCGCATCAAATTCGCGCTCGATCTTTACGGTCCGATCGCCTTCCAATGTAACGTTGGTTTGATTCGCCATACTTATTCTTCCTCCTTCGCAACACGTTCAAGCGTCGCAATATCAATTTTTTTCATCTGCAGGAACGCTTCCATCACCTTATC
>CAZPPY010000012.1:0-10930 GCA_964588575.1 uncultured Candidatus Saccharibacteria bacterium | reverse complement strand
TCGGACCGCTCATATGTTTCGCCTGATCTTTCGGGACAATTTGCCAGCTCAAGCCGTATTTGTCCTTCAGCCACCCGCATTGTTCGGATTCCGGTACAGCCGACAGCGCCTCCCAGTAATAATCAATCTCTGCCTGATCTGCACACTCCACCAGGAAAGAAATCGCTTCATTGAACCTGAAAACCGGCCCGCCATTTAAAGTCAAGAACCGCTGGCCAAACAGTTCGAATTCAACGACCATGGCGGTACCTGCCGGCATGTGATGCACGTCAAAACCTGCATCGGTGTAGCGCGAAACGCTGAGGATTTTACCATCTTTAAAAACTGAAATATAAAAGTTGACTGCTTCTTCCGCTTCGCGGTCAAACCATAAATTTGGGGTTATTTTTTGCACGCTACAGTTCCTCCTTTAATAATGTATCGAGCCGGTCGAAGCGCTCTTCCCACAACCGCTGATACGATGCTATATACTGGTTTGCTTCGGCAAATGCGCCAGGCCGAACACCAACTACCCGCTCCTTTCCCACTTTGCGTTTTATGATCAAAGCGGCACGCTCCAGAATCTTCAGATGCTTGGAGATTGCTGCCAACGACATATCATATGGCAGCGCGATTTCACTTACCGTCAGCTCACCATCGAGTAAACGCTGCAAGATGTCTCTCCGCGTCGGATCAGCCAGCGAACCGAATACTGCATCAAGTGATATTGTATATTCAACCATACGGTTAAATGTTAATTCTCTTCGGCACTTTTGTCAATCGAATATTCACGATATATGAGCAGCGCTTTTACAATTGTTCGCTACGGTGTTGTATTTTTGTGAAATGAAATAGCATAATTTCAAGACTTGTATTCCCCTTTAGCAGGACTATGATTGGATGCATTGTGTAAGATTTTTTACAGTTAGGAGCAGTTATATGCCTGAAGAAACCGACTATTTTTCGTGGTCACAATTTGCGCAGCAAGCTGAAGCGTATCCAGAGGATAGAGAAGTAGATATCCTGACAAGCATTGCCCAAGCGGTTCGCAACCGCATCATTGCCAACCAGACGTCATATGACCAGCGGCATGGGTCAAATTCCTTTGTTGCCTCGCGCTTTGACCCTGAAGTCCGGGCTGGAATGGATGCACTATGGGCCAGAAAATACGAGCTGAGCGAGCAGGACAGACTGTATGTATCCCGGTTTATGAGCTCCCTTGGCCTCGTCCGGCATCATATTACGGGCTGATTCCGGTACATCCTCACCGCCCCTGCTATAAATCTGCCCAGCGGTAGAAACGGCCCTTGATCAACTGCACGGATAGCAAATAGACGGCCACAATACAGGCAATTGCCAGGCTGGCGCCAACCGTCGGCACGGCAAATTGGAAATAACGGGCCAGGCCGCTGAAGACCGCGGCGCACGCGGCTACTACTGCCAAAATGGTCGTGCATACGACATATATATTCGGCCGACTCCTGATAAACGGCAGCTTTTTGGTGCGCAATACGTAGATGACGAGCACCTGCGTCGCCATCGATTCGATGAACCACCCAGCCTGGAACTGCCCGACGCTGGAGTGGAATATCACGTATAAGACGAAAAATGTAAGAAAATCGAACAGCGAACTTAACGGCCCGAAGACCCACATAAATTTCTTGAGCGCGGCAATATCCAACCGCCGAGGACGTCGGATTTCTTCCAGGTCAACATTATCAAGCGGAAGGGTCAGCTGCGAACTGTCATAGAGTAAATTATTCAGGAGGATTTGTGGCGCGAGCATCGGCAAAAACGGTAAGAGCACGCTGGCACCGGCCATAGAAAACATGTTGCCAAAATTAGAGCTCAGCGCCATCTTCAGGTATTTCAGCGTGTTCGCGAATGTCTTTCGGCCTTCTATCACGCCCGCAATAAGGTCGGCCAGGCTCTTGTGCATGAGAATCAGATCGGCCGTATCTTTTGCGATATCCACCGCGTTATTGACGGAAATGCCGGTGTCCGCCGCCTTCAGGCTCGGCGCGTCATTTATGCCGTCACCCATATAGCCGACAACGTGCCCGGCCTTTTGGAGTAACTGTATAATGCGCATCTTTTGTTCGGGGTTGACGCGCGAGAAAATGGTCGTATCATCCAGCTTTGCCGAGAGCTCAGCATCGCTCAGAGCCTCGATTTCATTGCCGGTGATTACACCTTTTACATGCAGCTGTATATCCCGCGCAATTTTGAGCGTCACGAGATCGTTGTCGCCCGTCACAATCTTTATTTCTATACCATTTTCGTGCATATGCTTGAGCGTCGCCGCCACCGTCTTTTTGGCCGGATCGAGGAATGCGACGAAGCCAAGCAGTGTCATATCCGCTTCGGCCACCACCTGATAGTGCCGCTCATGTGCAACCTTTTTAATGGCTACACCGAGCACCCGAAAACCGTCCTGGCTCAGGCTGTCAAACTCGGCCGCCACTTTCCGGCGTATAGCAGGAGTAACCGGCCGGGCATCTTCCCCGTAGGTACTGCAAATCCTCAGAACTTCTTCGGGCGCACCACGGGTAATCAGCGTACAGGTGCCGTGTTCTTTCATAATGACCGATGAGCGTTTCCGCTCAAAATCAAACGGAATCTCGGCCACTTTCTCACAACCGTCGATCGGCTCCTTGCGGTACGTCTTTATAGCAGCATCAAGCGGGCTTTTGAAACCGGATTCGAACTCGCTGCCAATATAGGCATGCCGTAGCACCGGTTCCGACTCATTGCCGAAGCCGTCTACGTATTTCACCAGTTCAATCCGATCCTCGGTCAATGTGCCTGTTTTGTCGGTACAAAGCACGTCCATGCTGCCAAAATTCTCGATTGCCGACAGCTTTTTGACGATCACGCCGCGCTTGGCCATGGCCAGCGAGCCCTTCGTCAAGTTCAAGGTAATAATCATCGGGAGCAGTTCCGGCGTCAAGCCAACCGCCAGCGCGAGGCTAAAAAGGAGCGAATCAAACAAATTGTGTTTCAACAGCGCGTTCACCAAAAAGACGAATATGACCAGGCCGAACGTAATGCGAATGATCAACAGGCTGAAATCTTTGATTTCGCGGTCGAATTCAGTCGGCACTTCACGCGCACTGACTGACGCGGCAATCTGGCTAAACTTCGTGTCATGCCCGGTGGCAGTAATTTGCACCTGTGCCATGCCGCTCACCGTGCTGCTGCCCATATAGACTGCTTCGCCTTCTTCGCGGTGTTTTGGATATGACTCACCGTTCAGCGCCGACTCGTTGACATAGTAATGTTCCGCCGTCAGTATCTTCCCGTCAGCCGGTATAATGTCGCCGGCCTTTAACTCGACAACGTCGCCAACTACCAAATTGCGCACCGGCAACTCAATCAGCTGTCCGCTCCGATACACCGCTGCCTGGACCCGGACGCGATTCTTCAGTGCTTCGGCGGCTTTGTCGCTTTTGTATGTATTGATGAAGTCAAGCACGGTGCTGATCAACACAATGCTGATAATGATGGTCGCACTGGTTCTATCGCCCAGGAAGCCGGATAATACAGCGGCCAAAATCAGAATAATAACCAGCGGGTTTTTGAACCGGGCCAGCAGCGCCAGAACGCCGGCAAACCGGTGCGGGGTCGCTACTTCGTTATAGCCATTCCGCTGCAAGCGGCGTTTTGCCTCAGTGGCACTCAGGCCGAGTTTCTTTGTTTCCATGGCATTTTTCGTGACGATCTGCTTCTCATAGTAGCATGCTGAGCGACGTCGTTACGCGGAGGAACAAACGGACGCTTAAGTATCACCTCAGCTAGGCGGTCTAGAGTGCGGCATATGAACACTTTTACCCTTGGAGTGCGCAATGCGTTCCGTAACATTGTACGAACAATTTCTATCGTCACCATCCTTGGTTTCAGCATCGGGCTGTGCCTTGTCATGCTCATCGCGCGCCAAGCGGTCGGCAGTAAAATTGCCGATGTAAAAAGTTCGATCGGTACTACGATCACCATCGCGCCGGCTGGCTTTACAAATTTCAGCCAGGCGAACAACGCTCTGACCACTGACACTTTGGATGCAGTTAGAACGCTGCCGCATATCAGCAGCCTGGCCGAGAACCTGACAGACCGGTTAACCACTATCGGTGCAAACCAGCCATCGTTCGGCCGTTTTTCAGATGATACCAGCAGCAATGCCCAGACAAATTTGCTATCACCCGTAACCCTCAATACCGACGGAGCTGGTGGCGATAGAGGTTTCCGTATCTTTGTACATGGTGGCGGAAGCCTGCCAGCCAACTTCAGTCTGCCAATTCCAATCGTCGGTACCACAGACCCCGCCAAGCTCAGTAACAACGATGCAGTCCTGACCAGCGGCACCATGATCGACGGCACAAAAGATAACAACAATGCGATGGTCAGCACATCTATGGCAAGCAAAAACAATTTGAGAGTTGGCTCTACCTTTACTGCCTACGGCCAGACACTGACGGTCGCAGGCTTGTTCAGCACCGGCAACCAGGCAGCGGACAGTACCATCGTCGTATCTTTGCCGGCACTTGAACGGCTGACCGGTCAAACGGGTGCAGTAACGAACGCTATCGCTACCGTCGACTCGCTCGACAATCTTGCCGCTACTACTTCCGCGGTAAAAAGTACGCTTGGCTCAAACGCAGACGTTCAGAGCGCACAGGACGAGGCAGATGCGGCCATCCAGCCATTAGAAAACGTCGCGAACATTTCGCTCGTCAGCTTAATCGGCGCGATTATTGCCGGCAGTGTGATTATCTTGCTGACGATGGTTATGATCGTGCGCGAACGCCGCCGCGAAATTGGTATCCTGAAAGCGATCGGCGCCAGCAATACGCGAGTTATCCTGCAATTCATGAGCGAAGCGGCAACGTTGACGCTGCTGGGCGCCGCTATCGGCGTGATTATCGGCACCGCCGATGGCGGCCCGGTCACCAACATGCTCGTTTCATCGAGCGCCAGTACCACAAATGCAACAACTGATAGCAGATCTGGCCCCGGCGGCGGCCGGACATTCACCACGCGCAGCTTTGGCGCTAGGCCGATTACCGGCGGCATTTTACAACGCGGCGGTACCGGTGTCGCCAACACGGTTCGTAATGTCGGTGTCAATATCGGTTGGAATGTCCTGATCTATAGTCTCAGCGCGGCGCTTGCCATCGCCATTATCGGCAGCTCGCTTGCTGGCCTTCTGATCGCCCGCGTCAAACCGTATGAAGTAATGAGAATGGAGTAGATGTCATGATCGAAGTCAAGAACCTTACGCGAACATTTCAGTCAGGCGATAGTACCGTGGCAGCGCTCACCAACGTTAGCTTCCATGTACCGGAAGGTACATTTGTGTCAATCATTGGCAAAAGCGGCAGTGGCAAATCAACGCTCCTCAGCCTGCTCGGTGCGCTGGATCGGCCCAACGAAGGCTCGATCAATATTGGCGGCCACGACATCGTACAACTTGGCGACCGATCCCTCGTCGCCTACCGCCGCAAGAAAATCGGCTTCGTTTTTCAGGGATATAACCTCATTCCCAACCTGAGCGCCCTGGAAAATGTCATGTTGCCCATGAGCTTCAACCGCACCGGTCCGGCGGTGCGCCGTGCCCGTGCTGAAAGTCTATTGGATCAAGTGGGTATCGAAGGGGTCAAACAGCTGCGCAAGCCCGGCAAATTAAGCGGCGGCGAACAGCAGCGTGTCGCCATTGCCCGGGCACTTGCCAACAAGCCGGCGGTCATTCTGGCCGATGAACCAACAGGCAACCTCGATAGTGAGACCGGTAAAAAGATTTTCGATCTCTTGCACAGCCTATCGCGAGAGTCGCGCACGACTATTATTGTCGTCACGCATGATCTGTCCATTGCCGGCAAAACCGATGAATCGTTCAAACTAGAGGATGGTAAGCTTGTGAAAGCCCGCTAGACCGACAACCATCCTACTCAGACTCACCCTCGCCAGCGTGCTCATCATCGATGGAATTTCTGTAATCTGCTGCAGTGCCCAAGGTGCCATGTACCTCACCCGATTCAATGGTATCTAGTAAGTCTTCCATATCACCTCGACTCATGGTATCTAAGTCTTGATCCTGAGCCCCGTATCCCTTAAGCCTAGCCCGTAGCTCTTCCATGTTTTTTGGTACCATTCGGCGTAGGTTATCCGGCTGCGTGGGTTGTTCTTCGTTTGGCATGTACATTCACCTATATTACCTTTCTCTATCGTAGTACACCGATAGCCCTGGCGCTACCGCCATCTTTCCTGCCCATATGTACAAGAAGGTAGTGCTTACCCCTGTGGTCAGTTGTGTTGACAATTTGTTTTTATGCATGCTTAGATTATGATACCGGGTGAGGACGGTAGATAATCAAGGAACTACTTGACTAAATTGCCAATTTAGTGTATTCTGTGCATATTAGTTGGGAGGAAAAGACTAATGACCGAATTTCTATTAAAGTTTGTAAAGAAAAGTAGCTTGATTGCTGCCAGCGCTATCCTAGCCGTTAGCCTCGTTGCAGCAAGTGTGGCAACTGTCGCGCAGCCTGGGCTCGCCGCAGCCGCCGATTATTGTTCGAAGACCGTCGATAAATCGACGAATGTCATTTACTGTGGTCTGGACGACAGCAATTATATTAGCTCGTTCCAGAACTACTACGACGCAGGTAGCGACGCGCACGCCGGCAACCCGACGACGCACACCGACCTGAAGACCGTCTATAACTACGGCGCCAGCAAAATGGGAGTCTCCAACATGCAGGCACTCGTAGACAGCATGAATAGCTCAAACACCTACCTTGGTTACAGCTATAACGACGGCACGGTGCATATTACCTTTAACGGTCAAGACACGGTTGTCGGTACCAACATGCAGATTGCTGCACGTTGGGTCGCTAAAGACACGCAGAACTTTACGCGTATCGGCACGACGAATGTCTACATGCACTCATACACTCGTTGGTTCTCGAGCGGCCCTGGTACTGGTTCAAAAGTTCCAACCATTGTCCATATTAATCCGACAACTGGTTTGGTAGACTTCGCAACCTGGACGCCATGCGGCAACATGCTGATCGTTACTCCGAAGCCGCTGCCAAAGTCCCTGCAGTGTGTGTCATTGTCGAAAGACGCTGACACGGTGTTGAAATACAGCTTTACGGCCAAGGCAAGCGCTACCAACACGACCATTAAGCGCTACGACTTCAACTTCGGTGATGGCAACTTCCAGACGGTGTCAGTCAACGGCGCCACCACGACAACCGTGAACCACACCTATACGCAAACAAGCGTGCAGCAAACAGTCACGGCGAAAGTCACGGTCAGCGACAACAATACGACCGTTACATCGGGTAACTGCCAAGTTCAGATTGTCATTCCTCCAAAAGAACAGCAAAAGTCACTGGTTTGTACGAACCTGACGGCAACACCGCAAAACGCAACCAAGACGTCATTCGTCTTTACTGCAACTGCGACCGCACAGAACACAACCATCGACAGCTTCATCTTCGATTTCGGTGACGGAAGCGCACAGCAGACCATTGCGACCACTGGTACGAGTGCCAGCAGCACTGCTCACACGTTCGCCGCCGGTAACTTCACCATCAAGGCGTGGGTCCATGGTCCACTCGGCCAGTTCGGCGGTACCGGCGCATGTGTTGTCCCGATCAATGTAGAGACGCCGCCGCTGGTAAATACCGGCCCTGGCGGCATCATTGGCCTGTTCGCGGCAACTAGCACTCTTGGCGGCCTGTTCCACCAATTCGTGCTCCGCAAACGACTGACCGCTTAAATACAAAAATCATTCCAAGCAAAACCACCGGCCTCAAAACCGGTGGTTTTCATTTCCGCTTTGTGGTTCCTGGGAAGAGAAATGAGCGGTCACGCCGTCCGGCGGGATGCGGATTTACTCCGCAAGTGAATGGATGAGAAACCCAAGCCGGAGGGTCCCCGAGCTCTGCTTGGGGCCGCGCACGGGTGTCTCATGCTTTTTTACTGATACGACACATACCAGGGCTGCGGTGCCAGCTGCATCGTTTCCTCCGGGCTGCGGATAGGCGCGTCTTTCTTGTAAAAATTTTTCCAGCCAAAATAGAGGTTTGCCGGCGTATCGGCCTGTATTGCCGCCCATGTGTCGAGCTTCGCGGGTTGAGACCCCTGGCCATCCATTTGGACAGCATACGCAAGTTCAGGATGCGTCGTGTCAAGACGCTCCCGCCCCGGCAACATTGAAAGCTGGAATTCGTGCAGCAGAAAGAGCTTTTGCGGTAACTTGTTGGCGCGCGTCACACCCGCCAGCCACCCGGCAGTCCTGTTGACCTCATCGATCGAAACAGCACCAATTTGAACGAGCGGTACCTGCACCGGTCCCAGCCGCCACTCCGGATCAAGCGCCAGCCCGACATTCGGCTGCGCTAAGACTGGCTCCAGCCGTTTTGCTTGCGTGAGGAAATCAGTGCGGCCGGGCTGCAAATCCAGCACTACGTAGACACCCTGCTGCCGGGCGGCGGTAACCCAATCGGCGATCATATTGGGATCAACCGGATATGAATAGCTGTTATCATCCATCGGATATTTCGACGCTACGGTGCTGATTATCTCAAGTGTTGGCAGTATGTACTCTTTACTCAGTGGCTGATACGTACTTGCAAGTGCTTTGGCCCGGGCAATACTTGCGTCGCGCGACTGCTCGCCCAAAGCGCCCAGCTCAGGCGCACCCGGCGTACCATACAAGGCTACCAGCCGATAGTACGGGAGGAGTTTTCTACCGCCGTGCGCAAAGGTAAATGGTTTTACTTTTGGATTCGAGATCATAACCAGTTGTCCTTGTATCGGAAAATATACTGGCACAAGTGCCGGCAACAGCAGCGCACACGTCAGCAGCACCAGCAACAATTGCGGTCGTATCGACAGAGAAGATTTGGCATGTTGCATGCACAGTCATTATAGCGCTTCGGTTATTTGCCGCCCGTGGTCATTATTCACCAGCTGTATAGCGATGGGTATCGCGGCGGCTCAGGAACCGCTCGCCCGCCATAGCAGCCAGGCCGATCACCAGTAAGGTGCCTCCGATTACCTGGTACTCACGGCTCGTGTTCGTATGCGGCACTGCCGGCACAGTAGCGGCGCTGCGGACTTTTCCCATCACGGCTGTTGCCGTATTTGCCAGATTGGCTCGAGCTGATACAAACAATGGTGACTGGTCGGCACTGGCCGCATTGGTACTGGACGGTATGTACGATGCAGGCTCAAATCGGAATACCCGTTTCGGCGCCGCTCCAGCCGGTGTCCTATTCGTAGGCGATGGCGCGGCCGGCGAGACCGGTGGCGTATAGAGGCCGAAGCTGCCATACCAATTGCCAAATATATTAATGAACAGGATGCCGAACCAGCCGGTCAGATTGAAGTCCGCATTATTCAGATTCAAAAGATCAACGGCCGTATTCGCATCGCCACTCCGGGCATTACCAGCTCGTGTATTGTTGTTGACTGTCGCATCGCCGCTGGCCGCCGCTAGGTCAATGTTATTTGAAATTGAATCATTCGTTGCGCCTGTACTATTTTCATCAACCGAATTATTAGTAATTCCCGATCCGAGCGCCGCAGCGTTCACGCCCTGTGGTGCGTTCATAATGACGCCCACCCAGGTACCGGACACATTCACAAACACCAGCAGACAGTTTGCGCCGACAACGCGGCTGCCCGTCAGATTAAATACGGTAACTTTCGTACCAGCATCGCCGGTTATGGCGCTGCCGGCGGCCGTGTTGTCGCTGACACGTGCACTACCGGATGTGGCATGGCTCGTAATAGTGTTGGTCGTCGACAAATTATTGGTATTCGTGATGCCGAGATTCTTGGCCTGATCGGCAGACAGCGTCACCGTCGCAGTCGGCGCATTGCTGGCTACTAGACTATCCAGGAAGCTCTGTGGCATGAGAATATCCCCGTGCATGTTACCGTTAATATTGATAACCCCGACAAATGATTGGCCGGCGCTAATGACCGAATTCAGCATATTCACAATGTTGGCAACAGCAGCAACATTGCCGGTTGTGGCGCTGCCGGCGGCCGTGTTGTCGCTGACACGGGCACTACCGGATGTGGCGCCCAAGGTAATATCATTCGTAATCTGGCCTGTTGTTTGCGTGTTGACCGATATATTCGCATTGGCCAGCGCCGTACTGTCGCTCGCCGGCTGGAGCTGGCTTGGATCAATAATCAAATTCCCTTGTACGTCGCCATCGATATTCGCGACAAATGTTTTAACCGTCCCGCCATTCAGCGCGGATGACGATTGTACCGAATTGAAAACTGTAGCCGATGCCAGCGCGTCGCCGGTCGTCGCATCACCACCATTCGTATTACTGAGTACAGCCGCATTCCCGGTCGCCGCCGTTGACTGCAGCTGATTATTCATCGTAACAGTCGTAGCATTGTTGGTATTTGCCGCTGTATTCGTTGTGGGGGGTGTCGTACTCGTCGGCACTTGCGAATTTGCAGGTGCATTGACGGTAGCGGGCTGCGCGGGCGGCAGGCACGGCACGACCGAATCGAGCGCAATGACCGCGCCGGCGGGAAGTGTCTGAACCGTTATAGAAACCTGTCTGAACATACCCACAGCTGGATCATACACCCACTGCTTCGTCCGCCAGCGCCACATTGCTGTATCGCAGGCGTAGACATACGGAGATTTTGGCGTGGCGGTCTGGTTGGCAGGGTTCCATGTATAATATTCGTTCTCAAATAAGCCGGTGCAGCCATTGTAAGTATACGTACTCGCATCGGAGCCGGTCGGCCGTTGAATGCCCGTAGGCGCAGGGGCAATTGGCGAACAAGTCGCACCTCTCGAAGGAACCGTGCTATCGGTACTTTCGGCAAATGCCGTTGCTACGGGCGCAAAGAATAGCATTGTCGCCGCCAGCAAGCTGAGTGCAACCCGTCGGAGCATTGTTTTGATTTG
>CAZPPY010000011.1:17292-18149 GCA_964588575.1 uncultured Candidatus Saccharibacteria bacterium | reverse complement strand
CTCCAGAATCGTATCAAGCGACCGGTAAATCTCACCTTCGAATGTTGTCAGTCCTAGCTTTTTGTCCAGCTCCCGCTTATTGAGGCGGCGGGTTACGATCGCTTCACCATTCGCCAGCACGACACGCAAGCTCTGGACATACTCGCGCATCGTCCCATACTTGACGCTCTTCTCACCGCCGGCATTATTCGCTACCGCACCACCAACCGTCGAGTACTCCAGTGAAGCTGGAAACGGCGGTAGGAAACGGCCGTGCGTTTGCAAGGTCTGCTGCAATTTGCCAAACGTAATACCAGGCTCGACAATAGCCATCCCGCTCTTCGTATCAAGCTCAAGGATGCGATTCATATGGGCTGGAAATGACATAATGATGCCGCTGCCGATCGCCGCACCACTTTGGTCGGTTCCGGCACCGCGGGCCGTAATAGGGACGATTCGGTTTCGTTCCGCAAGCTGCCAGGTGAAACGCGCTGCTTTACGCACGTCATTTTCATTCTTAGGATACACCACGACATTCGGCATCAGCGTTAGAATACTTGTGTCGGTCGAAAAATGGCGGCGAATATCAACCGCGTCTGTTACCTCGCCAGCAACATGTTCTTGTAAATACTGGGCAATTTTGTTCATACCTGTCTGCTTGAGAACCCCGTCTAGCAAATTAATCCTAGAAGGTATGATAGCACATCAACGCTTGTGTTTATGTGGTAATGCCTTATGTACGATTTTTTACAGTCAAACAAAATACTCTGGCGTATCCTGCACGCATGTCAACTGCCAAACAAAAAAATAAATCATATACACACAGCCATGTGGCGTTTTTTTATAGCTCACTCGCCGAACGTACCAAGCTACTTGCT
>CAZPPY010000011.1:10401-17282 GCA_964588575.1 uncultured Candidatus Saccharibacteria bacterium | reverse complement strand
GATTACTTCCGGGAAGGGCTGGCCAATAATGAGCTGTGCATTATGGCCGTTCCGGGTACTGCCAACCAAGTCATACACGATTTCCAGGCACACGGACTTGATATTCAGCCCGCTGTAGATGCGGGCGCATTCCGTATCTTTGAAATGTATCAAACGTATCTGCCAGATGGTAAATTCGCATCAGATTTCATGCTCGCAAATGTGAAGAGCTTTATAGCGGACGCCAATGCGCTGGGATATAACGGGCTCCGGACCGCGGGTGAAATGCGCTGGATCAATGTATTTCCGGACGTACTGCCCGATGCCGCACAGTACGAATGCGACGTTAATGGCCTTTGCGCCGGACATCGTGACTTCATCGGCATGTGCCTTTACCCCGTCGTGGAAGGTGCGACAGCTATTGTGAATGAGGCACTGCGAACGCATCCAGCATTCATTTACGATGGCCAGTTGCGAATCAATCCGTATGCGGCTGAGCTTGGCCATACCGTGAACACTACAAGTGTAGACCTCGACTCGCTCAAAACACTACTTGCTGCCGCATAATTTAGCAAGCAACAAGAGGCGCCGATACAATATACGCTCGTTACTACTGACCATGCCAACTTAACATCCTCAAGTATCCGCAACGGCTCAGTTAAACCTCGCCAATTCATTCCTGGGACATTTGACTATATCCAGAAGCACGAGCTGTATGTGAGGTCCGAAAGCGATGCTCAAAGATAAACCATGGATGCTTGGCTGACAATAAAAAAACCGGACTTCGGGTCCGGCTTTTTATTTGGTGCGAGAGAGGACTATCGCGCGCCTGAAGGCGCACTCCTTCCTGCGGTACTCGCAATAATTACCAAGCAAGCTTGGATTATTGCTCCGTTCCTCGTCCGCGAACCTCCATGGGATTCAAGGATAATCCAACAACCAATGTAAAAGGGAGCCGAACGGCTCCCTTTTACATTGGTGCGCGAGAGAGGACTTGAACCTCCACGAGTGTAACCCCACTAGTACCTGAAACTAGCGCGTCTACCAATTCCGCCACTCGCGCACATCGTCGAAGCCGACGCACTCAGTCTCGTTTCGCCGCAAGCGGCAAAAGCTTCGACCACGTGCTTCACTTCTCCTCTCAAAATTCCATTCAGTTGCTTCGCTCCTTGGATTGGAATTTTGGCTAACCGTAATGAACGTAAAGAACATGGACATCTTATCTGTTTTTCGAGCAAAAAGCAAGATTTACGGACGGGTTACCCAGCCCAAATGAATCATCCAGTCCTGGACGTTATCGAACCGTGCGGCATCCGTATTGATAGCGTGCTCCTGCAGTCCATACACCGGCGTGTGGGCGATATACAGTAGCGTCGGCTGGTACAGCCCCAAAGCAGGCGTGTCCTTTTGCCAGGCCTGCAAAAAGACACGATATTTTGCTGCACGAAGTATCGGATCCTGGCGCGTCCGGCCAGCTTCGAGCGCCACGTCCGACGCAGAAGACTTGTATTCCGAGAAATTCAGCTGATTAGTAGCCCGCACATCTGCCTGAGAACTATCCCAGTAGACGAAAACGTCAGGATCCGTACCGATCGAGATACCATACAGAACTGCATCATATTGGTGACGCGCCAGGGCACCTTGGAAATCAGCCGGCAGCTGCAAGGAAAGTTGCGCATTAACACCGACCGACCGCCACTCATCGATCAGCTTATGCGCAACCGCCGCATATTCGCTGTTATTCGTCGCCGACAACGTGAAACTCAGCTCTTGATTACCCTTCGTTCTGATGCCGTGAGCATCGACATGCCAGCCGGCCGCATCAAGTAACGCTTGCGCAGTCGCCCGGTTACCAGTCGCCTGCGCAAAAGCGGGATCATACCCCAGCTGGTGCTTGAGCAATGGTTCATCAACCGGTGTCGTTGTATATCCCAGTTGCTTGATAATTGCATCCCGGTCGGCCGCAGCCACCAGTGCCTGACGAACTTTAACATCATTCAGAACCGGATTTGAAGTTTTAAAGAAAACAAATACGCCGGCGGTCAACGGCAAGCTGTACACATGTGATGATGTGTCCTTGGCGATTGCCGCCGGTATACTGTCGAGGCCGACAACAGCCATGATTTCTTTATCCTGATACGCGGCAATCAGGTCGTCACGGCTGGCAAACGCATAAATACTGAAGCTACTGAGGCGCGGCATACCCGCCCAGTAATGGTTGAACGGCAGAAGACTGATCTGCTCTTCAAGGTTATCACCGCTGCCGCTGACACCAATTGTGCCCCACGTAAACGGACCGGAGCCAACCGGACTTACCGTATTAAAATCCGCTGACCGTAGATCAACCACATTCACTTTTCCCAGAATATGTTTTGGCACAATGCCGTTCGTCAAGCTGTATGGAAATGAACTCAGAGGATTTGGGAGCGTAAACGTTACGGTCCGCGAATCAACCGATGCTACCTTCACCCCTTGCCAGCTGAAAAGCAGCGGCGACTGGACATCCGGATCTTGAATTGTCTGGTACGTAAATACCACGTCATCGCTTGTCAGCGGCTGCCCGTCCTGCCACGTCAATCCAGGACGCAAATGAACCGTATATACGGTGCCAGTCGTATCAACACTCCAACGATCTGCGAGATCACCGGTCAGCGTGTTGTCGCTGCCGTACGTCAAGAGGCTAGAGAACAGCAGTTTTGCCACACTGGTATCGACATCGCTGACCGCGTACAGCGGATTGGCCGTCGTAAACGAACCTTGCAAGCCTTCGGAATACATGCCGCCCGGTACCGGCTGTAGGGTCTGATAATAGCCCTTCAAATTAGAAAATTGTACGATCAAACCGCCGGCTAGCAACAGGAAGAGTAGCATCCAAAGGAGGGTAAAGCGCCAGACGTGGCGCAGCCGTTCGAGCCGTGCAAGAAAATTACGCTCAAACTGCTCTCCGGCCTGCTGACCAATTCCTTCCACTTGCGACGTTCGGCGTCGCCAGAGACGGCGGGCGCGGAGTTTCAATGTTCGCGGACTCATGCGCGTTCTTTAGGGCTAGCTAAAAATCCCTACGACTAGTGAAAGCGTGAAAACGACCGCACAAATAATAGTCAGCTGGAAGATCGTCTTGTCGGTTCCGCGGCGTGAGGTGTTGATTTCACCGGCGCCACCGAGTCCGGCGCCAAGTGACGCGCCTCGGGTTTGCACCAGAATCAGCACTGTCATGAGCGCCATGGAAGCAAGCGTAATGTAATTATAGATAGTCATGCTTTCTCCTCAAGTATAGCTGTTACCAGATAGTTTACCAGTCCAATGATAATCCCTGCAAATACCGCCGCCCAGAAGCTCGTGATGTGCAGCGGCTTATACAATACTGCCGCTAGATAAACCATAAAGCCGTTGATAATCAACATAAACAACCCGAGCGTCAGCACGAGTGCCGGCAAAGACAAGAAGATCAACAGTGGCCGCAGCAGCATGTTCATGGCCGCCAGAATGAAGCCGGCTCCAATAACCGCTCCCGCATTTCCCGTAAATGAAATATGGCTGCCAAGGAGCGCGGCCGCCAGCCACAAGCCAAGGCTGCATACCAGCCAACGGATGAGAAACTTAGTAATTCGTTCGCGCATAGTTTTATTGTACACGCCAGCCGCTCTATCACAGATTATAGGGCAGCGCATCGCTCAGTACCCGATTGCTGTCAGCCGTGATTTCGATATCATCTTCGATGCGTATCCCCAGTGATTCATCCGGAATATAAATGCCGGGCTCAACCGTCAGCACCATGCCGGGTTGCAATGGCTCATCATACAGGCCGACATCGTGCGGATTCAGCCCCAGAAAATGTGATGTAGCATGCGGATAAAAGGCGCGGACCGATTCATGATTGATTGTTTTGACTAGCCCCAGCTCGCGTAAGCATTCACCCATAAATGCTTCTATTTGTCCTTCATATGTTTTTGGCAAGACGCCCGGTTTCAGGAGTGAAAGTGCATAATCCCGCACCTCCATCACTGCTTTGTACACCGCTTCCTGCCGCCGGGTCGGCGTACCCAAACTATAGGTGCGAGTAATATCTGCAGCATAGTGCTCTACCTCGGCACCAACATCCATCAATAGCAATTCATCGGCAGCCAGCTTGCCGTCGTTCGCGACATTATGCATCGTGCAAGCGCGTATTCCAGCGGCGACGATTGGATCAAAGGCGTGCCCGCGTGCGCCCTGACGGCGAAAACTACGGGTCAGCTCAGCTTCAACTTCATACTCATAGGCATACTGTGCACGTTTGCCGGGCTGCATCACGTGGCGCAAGCCTTTTGCGGTAATGTCGATGGCCGCCTGAATGGCCACCAGTTCCGGTGCCTGTTTGGTAGCGCGCAGCCGTGTAATATGCTCACTCAGATCCAGCAATTCGAGGGCGTCATTATGCGCCTTCATTTTCGCAATCAACCGCCGCCGGGCAGGATTCGCAAACATACCGAAATGTTCGATATACACCGGTGCTGCTGGCAGCGTCGCCACGTGCTTCACTTTTTCCAGGCGTACGCCAAGCTTCTTCCAGCCTTGCTGCTCATCCATAATCGTATCGATACCGGAAGTACGCTTGAGCTCCGCCTCGTCAATCGCCCCGTCAAATGCCACGCGCGTCGCATCACGGCCCGGAACGATCAGATACTCTTTATCTTTGTCCATGACGAGCACGACATCCGGCTCTTCGCAGCCCGTAAAATACCAGAAACTCGCATCCTGATAGAACGGAAACGGCATGTCGGCGCCGCGCTGCAACAAACCGTTCGCCGTCAGTACTATCGGCGCCGTACCAGTAAATAGCCCCCGGAGCCGCTGACGGTTGCCAACAAAAAAATCACTCGAAAAACTCGTGCTCATACCTCTAAGTATCCCAGTATAGCAAACCTGCCCACGTAGGGGCAGTATTAATAAAGGAGCTTGCGCCGAACAGCGTCTAGAAGCACGCCATAGTGGCTCGCAAACAACCAGACGTCCACTGCCAGCAAGGCAGGGAAGATCAGGAATATCTCAGCTCGTTTTCCAGTCGTTATCCGGAATTTTTTGAGCGGCGGAATGCCAAATTTAAACGGCAGCGGCAAGAGCCACGGCACGCCCTCTTTCGTCAACGTATCCATAATCAGGTGCGATAGGATGCCGACCAAAAAGGCGTACCAGACTAGCCGAACATCGGCATGCGGCATGATGGGCTGGAGAAAATGCAGGAGCATGTTCGCCAGCACGCCAAAAAGAACTACGCCGAGTAATGAGTGGCTGAGGAAACGATGGCCGCCGATCAGCGTATCAAACACCTTGCCGAATATATGCCCGACCGGTAAATTGCGCCAGAATGGTGCCGTCGGCTGATCAATATCCGGCACAATCCCGCCAATCTGGTTCGCCAGCAGCGCAACCAAAACCGTCGACAGCGTTAACTGTCCGGCTGGCAGTAGTATCATGGCCGTCAGACCGAGCGCGGTAATCGCCGCGAGGTCATGCGTACGCGCCGTCATATCAGGCCGGCTGCTGGTCGCCGAGTACGCTGCGTACTTTGTTTAGAACCTCGACGGCCGGCGTTTCACCTTTTATCGTGAAGCCGTCTGCGCCCAGCGCCACAGCCCGGTCAATAGAAGCTTTGTCGTTCAGGACTGAATAGACAATCACTGGAATCTGCTTTGTCTTCGGATTCTGTTTTACGTTCGTCAGTACGTCAAAGCCGCTCAGTTTCGGCAGTACAATGTCGAGTAGTACTAGGTCAGGCGGTGTCTGCTCAATTACCTTCAAGGCCTCTTCGCCGTCCTCTGCTTCGATAACGTTGTAACCATACATTTCCAGGGCATCGCGGTAAATTTGCCGAAACGGCAATTCATCTTCGACTAGTAAGATTGTGCGTTTTACGTTTTCGTCCATATGGCTCCTTTACATTGCTTTGTTAACGGTACGCTTACTTCCTCTATGGTTTCACACGATTCAACGTAACGCAAATCGTGGTTCCCCGCTTCGTACTAGCCGTCATCTGGACCGTGCCGTTCATAAGCGCGATCAGCTGTTTTGCCAGATAGAAGCCCAGGCCCGTGCCGCCCTCGGCGGTCGGCGCGTGGCCGAGTGGGCCATCAGGTGATGTCTCGCCAAACAGCGCGTCGATCGTCGCCTGATCCATGCCGCCGCCCTCGTCGCTAATGTAAATGTTCACCACTTTGTCCGCCGGCACAACTGATACAGAAATGCTGCCTTTCTTGCTGGCGCTGATCGCATTATCCACAATGTTGCCAATTGCCTGCGTCAGCTTGTGCTCGTCTCCGCGGACATAGACAAGGTCATGCGGCATCCTGACCTCCAGCTTGAGGCCTTTTTTGTCTATACGCGCCTGATGCAGCTTCGCAACCTGCGCCACAACCGGCGCCAAATCGATCGGCGTATTCACGACCGCCAAGTTGCCACGGCCCGCAATCACGATGTCCAGCAGATCGACAATCAATTTCCCGGAGCGCGCCGCCAACTCCTGAATATGCGTCACGTAATCGGTCTGTTTGGCATTGAGCTGTCCGCCGATACCACCCAGCAAATTGTACGCATATCCGTTGATTTCGCCGATCGGCGTCTTTAGTTGGTGGGATACCAGCGCTATAAAATTATCCTTCAAATGCTCGATCTTCTTGCTTTCCGTCGCATCTTCAAAGACCGTTGTGAACCCCACCACCTTACTGCCTGACAGAATTGGCGCAACGCTCCCCTCAAAGGGAAACGTCGTACCATCTTTCCGCAGATAGCTATAGCTGTTCAGAGCCCTGACGCTCAGCGTTTTCGAGCGCTGATTATCTGTAATAAACTGCAGCATCGGCCGGTGGGCTGCGGGAATACGGTGGCCATGATCGTCAAGAATAGGCAGTACCTCATCGAGCGGG
>CAZPPY010000011.1:0-10391 GCA_964588575.1 uncultured Candidatus Saccharibacteria bacterium | reverse complement strand
CCGTAATTTCGTGCCGGCGCCAGCCAGTCAGCCGTTCGAAGCTATCATTCACGAGCATAATCTTTCCATCCGGCCCAACAGTCACTAGTGCACTCCCCATCGTCCGTAATATCGCTTCAGTTTCGGCATTGCGCCGGCTCAGTGCGCGCATGTCTTCTGCGAGCTGTTCACGCTCCCGGATAAGTTTGCCGACCAGATCAGTAATGACTGTAATCGATAGGAAGATCGCTACCACTGCCACCAGCGGCGGGTAAAAGAGCTGGGGCAGCGTGTGCAGCTGCGGGGCAGCAACGTTCAGCGGACGTACAATTCCGTTGTAATCAAGCAACGATAATGCCGTATATATAGTAGCTACTGTTACGCCGACCGTATAGATTGCCCGGCGTCCGAAAAAAGCGGCCGTCATAACAATCGGAATCGCATAAAACGACGCTAGTGGCGTCTCCGCACCGCCGTTGAGGTAAAATGCCATGCTCATCAGCAACAAATCAAAGCCAATTTGTGCACCCGCCAGGATGCGTCCCGCAAGCCGGCTCGTGATGCGAATATAGGTTGACAGCAGAAACAATGCATTGATAATCAGAACGTTGCTGAGCAGCCAGATGTCCTGTTTGACTTGCAAGCCAAAGCCGAAATTGAGATAGAGTACGATAATACCCGGCACGCCGACACCAAGCACATAGAGCCAGCGCACGCCCACATACCACCGTGCCCGGCGCCTGATTTCTTCTGCGGATAAGCTGCTGTTCGGCATAGGAAATTATAGTTTGGGTATAGTATACCGCTTATGCAAATTATTGCAGTAAGAATGGTGCTTGTCCGGGCGAACAGCTAACTTGCTGCTTGCTGTTCTTTCTTCAACGGACGAAGATACTGGCGCAAGATAGTCGCCTTCTTTGTACCGACAACTTTTTCAAGTTCCCAGTCACGGGCCTGCATAATGCCCCGTACACTCCCGAATGTCCGTAGCAATTTCTTTCGCGTTGCCGGCCCGATCGTCGGTATTTCATCGAGTGTGCTGGCGCTGACACGCTTTACTTTCAATACCGAATGATAGCTCACCGCAAACCGGTGTGATTCATCACGGATCCGTTGCAGCAGTTTGACAAGGTTCGTACTGTGCGGCAAGTTGACTAGGATAAAGTCGTCGCTTTCGGTCGCATACCCGCCCAGCCGGTGTAATTCGCTTTCGTTGAGCGCGACATTGCTGCCGCCCGGCGGGTCTTCAGCCGCCTGTCGTTTGTCGTCTGCAGTTCGACTGACGTCGGGCACCTGATGACTGGTACCTTTGCTCTCTGCCTTGCGGATAACGATTTGCTCTTCGCGTTTGGCAAGACCGATAAAGGGGATCGACATCTGGCCCGCCTCGTCACGAGCACGAATTGCAGCATCCAGCTGGCCTTTCCCGCCATCGATGAGCACCAAGCTTGGCCTACCCCAATCTTTGAGGTGTTTTTCGGCCATCCGCCGATTAATCGTCTCGTGCATGTTATAGAAGTCGTTATTGTGATCTTTTTTCGTTTTGAATTTGCGGTACTCGCGTTTATTACTGACACCGTTGGTGAAAACAACCATACTCGCCACCACGTCCGTGCCCTGCATGTGCGAAATATCATAACCCTCAATCCGTCGCGGTATTACCTCTAAACTTAACAAGTTAACTAATTCATTCAGCGCATGGTCTTTACTGATGTCCTGAAATTCTTTATCGCTGAATATTACTTGACGCGTTAAGTTTTGTAGTGCGAATAGCTGGTTGCGCAGCTTGGCGGCTACTTCGAAATTCTCCGCTTTCGCGGCACGCTCCATGTCACGCTCGATCTCTGTTTCGACGCTCTTGCGCTTTCCTTCTATAACGGCCATGAGCTTGCGTAAGTTTGCTCGGTAATCTTCCAGCGACGTACGCCCTTCTTCCAGGCCCGGATCCAGGCCGAGATGATAGAACAGCGTTGCGCGCTTTTGGCCTAGCACTTTGCTGGTCGCGAACGGGAAAACCCGCCGGAGGCTTTTGAGCGCCTGCCTGACGCTCAGCGCACTGAGGTACGGACCAAAATAGCGTGCCCCGTCGTCAAGCGGGCGGCGCGTGGTAGTAACCGTCGGAAAGTCAGCGTTGTAATCAATACGGATATAGCTCATAGACTTGTCGTCACGAAGCAAAATATTGTAGCGTGGCATATAACGCCGGATCATTTCCGCTTCCAAAACCAGCGCTTCAATTTCACTGTCAACCACCATCCAGTCGGTATCGGCAATTTCTTCTACCAGTGCTTCCGTCTTCGGGTCGCGGGCCCGTGACTTCTGGAAATATTGCCGCACGCGGTTCCGGAGTACCGCCGCTTTGCCGACATAAATAATCTCGCCCGCGGCGTTTTTATGAAAATATACGCCCGGGTTTTTTGGCAATTCTTTTAACTTCTCGGAAAGCTTCTCAGTCATAATACTCACCTCCTATTATAGATCGATCCGCTTGTTGACACGTCAAATTTTTTCACGTATTACAGATATATGCCCAAATACGACCAACCCTTGCGACACACTGACGGAGAACTGGCAACTGTTCATGGATACTTCGCCCGACACTATAAGGGTCACGGTGCAACCTTTTCCTTTTCAGAAGCTCTGTTCAGGACAAACCGCACTGAAGGCACACGCAGTATCTATATACGAACCAGCTCCGGCAACACCTACTATCTGGATATTTTCAGCGGTCTGATTATTAGTTTGAAGGAAAGTCTCCAGCGTGGCCAGATTGTCGCACGCCCCATTAACCACATAGACCCGAACATTACTTGCGGCAGGGGCTTTACCTACGAAGCACTTGAGATGAATGCAGATGGAGCACCGATTGCCGGTATACGCGCTCACACCTCACACGTCGAAGAAATTGTAACCATAGAAGATGGCCCAACTGCTACGTTTGGCATCGCGCCGGATGAGGAGCAGGAAATATCATTCGTACGCGACTTTGACGAGGCTCGCCGCCGCTTACTCCCCGATCGTGCCGAGTGGGTTTAAGCGTACTATCTAGTTACTGAGATAATCGGGCCTTTTATCTGGTGCGGCAACAGCATGACGTTCGCATGCGGTACGCTCGTGCACCCGGCATAATACACAAACGACAAATTGTTTATTACAACTTGGGTCGGTACAGTTGATTTGTTCACTCGTTCTTTGACCACAATGGACACATGCGCCAACGTCCTGTGACGTGCCGCTAAAGGCAAGCTTCATGCGCTTGTCGAATACGTAGCATTTGCCTTCCCAGTGCCCATTATCACCATAGGCTTCACCATATTTCACAATGCCGCCGTCGAGATGATACACATCCTTGAAGCCTTTATGCTTCATATAGGCACTGAGGTATTCGCAGCGAATATCACCCGTACAGTACGTCATGACCGGCTTGTCTTTTGAGAGTGTGTCGAGCGTTTTCTTAATTTCTTTGAATGTTTTGATCTTCGGCTTGATGGCGTTTTTGAACGCACCAATTGCTGATTCATAATCATTGCGCGCATCGAGAATCGGCACGTCCGGGTGTTCATTGATGAATTGATGCCAGGCATCAGGCCGCAGCGGCGTACCTTGATCAAACACGTCAAAATCCTCTTCCGGAGCAAGTGTCACAAGTTCTTTGCGGACTTTGATACTTAATTTCGGAAAGTCGTCACGAATACCATCGCTCCACTTATATTCAATCCCTTTGAATTCTTCGGTTATATTCATTTCGTGAATGTAAGCCTTCACATCTTTTAGTTCACCGCCAAGTGTACCGTTCACTCCGTGTTTCGATATGATTATTCTTCCCTTCAGACCCAGCCGTATACATAATTCACGTTGCCAGCGCAGCGTCATTGCGGGGTCGGCAACCGGCACAAACTTGTAATACAAAATGATCTTTTGCATAGCAGCTACCGAGTCAACCAGATGATAATGAGAATCACGATCAATATGCCGAGCGTCAGCAGCGCAATAATATTTGCGATCAGCAATGTCGATGGTGCCGGCGCTGAGGGCTGCGATTGTGTCGGTGACGGCTCCGGTGATGAGCCCGATGGCGCCGAGGCTATACCTGCCACTGCCGTTGTGTCCTGCATAGCACTCGTGCTGCTGCCGGCTACGCTGGCAGACCGACCGGACTCTGGCGGCCGGTCACGCAGTATTGGGTCAAGCTCGTGACTGATTTCTTTGATCAGCAACTCTTCTGTCAGGACACGCCGCGTATTGCCGCCGTGTATGTGCTCCTGAATGATACGGCGTAGGCCTCGCTCGCTGATCAAGTTCGTCTCGTAGACATTGCGCATGGTTGTCGTACCGACGGTGATTGTCTCGCTGATCTTCAGTACTTCATCCAGTGAGAGGCGTTCCACCGATGGAATTGGTTTTGCTGTTTCCGGCCGGACAGTGAATGGCCTGGATTCAGCCGATTGCTGCGAGGCCTGCAGTGTTCGCTCGTGCTGCTGCTCAGCTCGTTCCCAGGCAAACCGGCGAACCTGCGCTTCACGCGCTGCTAGCGTTCCATACAGAGTTTTGACCTGCTTTTCGAGTTTGCGCTGCACCGGCAATAACTGCTCAGCTGCTTTGGCACGGCCGCGACGACGGCCGTGGATTTCGCCAACAATCAAGCCAATCAATCCACCAGCCAGAAACGCGCCGCCTTCGCCGCTCCGGTCAACCCGGCGTCCAAACGGATGATTCGGGGTACCGCCGGCAGGCACGCCGGCAGTTCCGCCATAGCGCCCACTGCGTGCCGCCGTGCCGCCGCCAGTATATGCAGCGCCAAAACCAGCGGATGTCTGCTCTGCGTCTGGATCATCACGATCTTGCGGCAATGCGTCAAACTGCTCGGATGAGGCTATAGCCGCATCACCTTCATCAGACTCTTCTGCAGCTGTCATATCTTCGTCGATTGTTTCTGGAAGCTCGGGAGCATCCTCGCCAGTGGTAGCAGCGTAGGCTGCAGTCATCGCTTCATCGGCCGAAACGCCGGCAGCAACTTGCTCCTGCAGATGTTCATGGTATACAGCAGCCAGATCGGCCGCCTCCGCTTCGGTCGTTTCAGGGCTGACCGATGTTTTCTCTGCTTGTATTTCCTGGGTCCGAGCCTCCGACAAGCGCTCGACCGCCGTCGCCGTTTCCTCCGGCGTCAGCTGATCTTCCGGTGTTTTTTCTGCAGTGTCTGCGGTGGCTTCGGCTGATTCAGCAGTCTTTTTGTCATCGGCGCCTTCGCCTAGCTCAGGCTTTTCTACCTTCTCTGCAGCTGGCTTAGGCACTAGACCTTCAAACAATCGATCAAACGGTGACCGGGAAACAGCGGCTTCGGGACGGCCTTGTGCAAGACTCTCTCGCTTTGGAAGTGTCGTCTTACTCGACGTCGTACTAGCGGAAGATCCTTCTTTTTTCCCGTCATTTTTCCTGGAATCTTCCGGCGACGAACCGGTGCTAAATGATAAACGTTCTGCCATTTTCAATTTCTTCAAGTAAAAATGCTTGTCTTTCTAACGAAGCTATTATAAGATAAGGGGCGACTATTAGCAACGTAACCGGAGGCGGCGAAAAAATGTTCACAATCATTACACAATCTGTTGCAACCCGTACTTCGGTATCTTGCACTCGTTAACCAACAAAAACCGTCCAGACGGACGGAACACATATACAATTAACCTGTTACTACTGCGGCCCTTAAAGGAGAGGCCCGCACCATGAATATGACCAAATTAACCATTAAGCTTTTTTGGGAACACGTTTCGCGTTACCCGTTGCTTGTCGTGCTGGTTTTCATCAGTACGCCGCTGACTGTATTGGTCGGCTCATTCATCCCGCCGCTTATTGTGGCCGACGTTCTGAACCGGCTGGGTACGCACAGCTACACAAGCGCTGACCTGTGGCCGGCATTTGGCGGCAGCATTATTCTATATGCCGTTATGCAGGTTGCCAGCGGCATCATCGGCTGGCGAATTGCCGATATATCGACGTGGTCGCTCGAAGGGCGCGTGGAGCGCGACATTGCCGAACGTGTGTTTGCGCACCTCATGGCGCAGAGTCCGAGTTTCCACGCCAATCGTTTTGGCGGTTCACTCGTATCGCAGACCAATAAATTAATGGGCGCTTACATCCGCTTTGCCGACACGACGGTCTTTTTTGTCCTGCCACTTATATGGTCACTGATTTTTGCCGGCATCATTTTACTCATGCACGCACCGATTTACGCTGGCATCCTCATGCTGTTCGCACTCGTCTACATCACCAGTTCATTCTTTGTGACTGCTCCAGCACGCCGGCAAGGCGCGGCACAGGCAGCTGCTGAAAGTAAGCAAACCGGCAGCTTGGCAGATGCAGTTACGAACGTCATGGCCATTAAAAGCTTTTCCGGCATGGTGCATGAAGAACAGCGTTTTGCTCGGGCTGCCGACAACACGTTTCAACACCTCAGACGCCTGATGTGGGCAACACAAAGACAGCAGGTCTACTTCAGCACTATGGCCAACGGCCTGCTCGTCGTGTCGTTAGGTATGGCCATCGTTAGTGCCGTACTATTGCATGCCAACCTGGCAACTGCTTTCATTATGTTGAGCTTTACCAACACCATCGCCAGCAACCTGTTCAGTTTCAGTAACAACGCGCTTCGAAACTACAACCGCTCGCTTGGTGATGCCGAGGAAATGGTAAAGATTCTGCAAATTACGCCGGAGATAAAAGACCCGATCAAACCGGAAACTGCACATATAAACCGTGGTGAGATTACGTTCACAGACGTGACATTTACCCACGACGGCTCCAATGATGCGCTATTCAATGAGCTCAATATTAAGATTAAGGCTGGAGAAAAAGTTGGTCTCGTTGGGCATTCTGGCTCGGGCAAGACAACATTCACCCGGCTGCTGCTGCGCTTCAGCGACATACAAGCCGGCGCCATCACCATCGACGGACAGGACATTACCCACATCACCCAAGACGACCTGCATCGTAGCATTGCATATGTACCACAGGAACCGATTTTGTTCCATCGTACGCTCCGTGAAAATATTGCCTATGGCAATCCGGAAGCAACACAACGGGAGATTCAAGCCGTGGCCAAATTAGCACACGCCCATGAGTTCGTCGGCGCACTGCCGGACCGTTACGACACGCTTGTTGGCGAACGAGGCGTGAAACTATCCGGCGGCCAGCGGCAACGCATCGCCATCGCCCGCGCCATGCTAAAAAACGCACCAATTCTTGTATTGGACGAAGCAACGGCTGCGCTCGACTCAGAAAGTGAAGCACTCATTCAGGATGCATTGTGGAGGCTCATGGAAGGACGTACCGCCATCGTTGTCGCCCACCGGCTGAGCACCATCCAGAAAATGGACCGCATTGTCGTACTCGATGATGGCAAAATCATCGAGCAAGGTACGCACAAGGAACTACTGATGCTCAACGGCCAATACGCGCAACTGTGGGCGCGTCAGTCCGGCGGCTTTATTGAGGACTAAATCACCTCTACCCCAGATGTGAATACTCATTAAGAGAAAAACAGCAAGCTTAGCTTGCTGTTTTTTATACATACAGACTTTTAGGCTGCTTTTTCAGTCTCAGCTTCAGTGCCTTCTGGAGTCTCCGATGAGACTGCTTCAGGTTCGGCAACGACGGCTTCAGCCTCAGGCTGCGCTTCACCGGCAATTGCATTATTCTGCGCTTCGAGTGCTGCTGATGTAACAACTGACGCGACCGGATGGTTCATCAATTCTTCATCAACTTCAACACCCTCCGGAATAGCAAGATCAGCAACCGTCACATGATCCCCGTCCTCACGAAGTTTTTCAGCATCATAATATAAGACGTCAGGCAGCTTGTCCGGCACGGCACGAACTTCAATTGCATCAAGCTGATCAAGCACAATCAGGCTGGCACGCTCTGCCGGTGATGAATCTTCACCCTCTGTATACCGCGGACGGATAGGCACTTCGGCTTCTACCTTCTGATTCTTGCTAACTGCATTAAAGACAACGTGCGTCAGCTCGTTTTTGCGCGGCTCAAATGTCGCGGCTTTGATAAGCGCCGTGTACTTATGTGATCCAGCAATCAGCTGCACCGGATGGTGTTTGCCAGCGCGCACGTAGACGCGGTACAGATCAAGATATGGCGCCTGGACGGCGATAGAGGCTTTCCCGTGGTCATGAATGACCGCCGGCACTTGCCCATCAGCACGCAAACGCTTGACAGCTTTTCCAGTAACCTCGCGCACGGCGAGCGTAAGCGAAATGGTATCTTCAGACATACTTCCCTCTCTTTTGTCTTCTTAGTATACCACTTTCCTCGACAGTCGCACAAAAAGCCGATACCATAAGAGGATGTTTAATGTTACGGGCATCATTGAAACCGGCGGTTTGCTTCTGCTGGCACTGATTATCTTCGCCGAGTCCGGCATGATGGTCGGCTTTTTTTTCCCGGGCGATACGTTGCTGCTCAGTGCCGGCGTCCTGGCTGCCAGTGGCAGCCTGCCGATCGTTGAAACGATTGTGGTAGTCGCGCTCGCAGCAATTTTAGGTGATAACGCCGGCTACCATATCGGCAAACGCATCGGCCGGCGGCTGTTCAGCAAGGAAGACAGCATTATCTTCCGGCACGAATACATCATGCGCGCAGAAAAGTTCTATGAAAAATACGGGAGCAAAACGATGTTGCTCGCCCACTTCGTACCAATTGTCCGAACCTTCGCACCGGTGACAGCGGGCGCGGGCAATATGGATCTGAAGAAATTCACGCTCTACGACGCCATCGGCGATGCAGCCTGGGCAACGCTCATTACTTTGTTCGGCTACTTTATCGGCAGCCGTATTCCGGGCCTGGATAATTACGTCGAGCCGGTTTTCTTGCTCATTATTGTTGTGTCGCTCGCACCAACCATCTACCATATTGCCCGCGACCCGAAAATTCGAGAAAGCTTGCGCAAGCGCATAAGCCGCCGGTAACAACGCCGTTGGATAATCTGCACTGCCCGCCTGTGTTGCATTTGCCTATCGGCCGTTGTATCCTTCGCATAGAAACAAGGAGCAACCATGAATAAAGACGGCTATTGGAAAGTCCAAGAGGTACTGAAACGCGTCAACGCTGAGGTTGCAATCCCAGAACCGGAGGATGGCGAAGACGTGTTGGACGTGGCAATTTCCATTGCTGGCATTGGAACCATCAAAGTACTGCGATGCCTGCAAGAAGCCGGCATGCGGTATTATTCTAGCTGCAATACTACACCTGGCGAGCCGGCCTTCGATCCGGTTGCTATTGCAATGGATAAGGCCAATGACGGTTCGATCGTGCAGACGAATATTCTACTCATCGACCGGTCAGTATTGCGACCAGAGACACCACGAACCGACAGCTGACGTTTGCATTTTTCTTTTAGTTAGATTGACTGGCCAAAACATGAGCTTGTACTATACTGAACAATCAAAAGGAGGGTACATGAGAAAAATAGACAGGTCCATGATCGAAAGTGCGCTTGGTCCGGTGTATGCCCATATCGCCGAACCCGCTAAAAACGATGACGATCAAAATGTAGAATACATCGGTATTACTGCAAATGCATCAATATATAACGGCAGGCTGGGGACGCTCGTGCATAGCCTCAATTTGCTGGCGCGTGCTGGCCTTCTCTACGATCCGGACTATCCCGATGTCGCTCCGCAGCGACCGTCGCTTGAAATGACCGACGCTTTCCTACATAAGAACGGGCAGGGCGTATCAGTGCTGGATATGGTCTTTCGCGACCACAACTTCCGGGAAAACGCCAATGTATCAGAGTAACGCTTTGAGGTATTGGCCGGTGTAGCTGACGCTATTTTTGGCTACCTGCTCGGGCGTACCTTCGGCAACTACCGTACCGCCGCCGGCACCGCCTTCCGGACCCATATCGATCAGCCAGTCGGCGTTTTTAACGACATCTAGGTTGTGCTCGATGACGATAATACTGTTGCCCGCATCAACCAGCGCATGCAGCATATGCAGCAGCTTGTCGACATCCGCCATATGAAGGCCGGTTGTCGGTTCGTCCAGGATATACAGTGTGCGTCCGGTCGCACGGCGTGATAATTCAGACGAAAGCTTGATGCGCTGCGCTTCGCCGCCGGACAATGTGGTTGCCGACTGTCCAAGACCAATATAGCCCAGGCCGACATCGACGAGCGTTTGCAGCTTGTTGGCGATCGATGGGATGTTGCCAAAAAATTCCAGTGCTTGTTCGCATGTCATTTCCAGCACATCGCTGATCGTCTTGCCTTTGTAATGGATTTCCAACGCCTCACGGTTATAGCGCTTGCCGTGACAGACTTCACACGGCACATAGACATCGGGCAAAAAATGCATTTCAATCTTAATAATCCCGTCGCCGGCGCAATTTTCACAGCGGCCGCCCT
>CAZPPY010000010.1:0-18207 GCA_964588575.1 uncultured Candidatus Saccharibacteria bacterium | reverse complement strand
AGCGCACCAAGCGCAACGCCGACAGCGACCTTTACGCCGCGCGTATTGTTTGATTCTGATCGAATGGCTGCTTCGGACATAATACCTCCTCACGCATGACACGTTTATATATAACCATTATACGCTCTTGGCAAGTACTGTCGGTCTGTATTGAGCGGTCGTTTGCCTGAGCAAAGGATTCCTGCTAAGGTAGGCGCATGCGAGATATGAGCGGTGGAGAATCAGGCGTGGCTATGGTGCCGGAAGATGCGGAAGCTCCTTGCGACATACATTTCCCGCGGGAAATTGGCGAAATTGCTATTGCGCGCCTCTGTCAAACGGCGACGCGTGAATATGCTTGGATATTCGAGGAAGGTGCCGAAGTCTGGCATTACCTGCCGGTAGAATATAGTGAGACGGTTACGGATACGAGGACGCACGGCGGGTTCGAGGTGCCCCCGGAGGTCCTGTCTCCACCGAGCCGCGATGCTTCGTTCTACCACAATCATCACCGTGTGGTGCTTGCCCGCCCGATGCGTGAAAATGAACTTGCAGTGCGGCTGCAGATGCCGTCGATGAGCGATCTGGGTACTGCGGTAGTTATGCTGGCCGCCGGCTATCGGGACTTTCGCATTGTCACTGCGCTTGGTGTAACACGTGTCACGCTTGATCCTGACAGGGCGGCGCAGGTGTCGAATCAGACTTCGGAGCGGCAAAGAGCGGACGGGAAGCGCACCGCGCAGTCGCAGATTACTGATGATGTTGAACAATCCGTGAACGATGCGTTGGATGCGCTCAGCAATTTGGCGGACGGCATATTTACACTTCGCTTTCAGCCGATTCCGCAAGAATAGATTCGCTTGAGCGATAAGAAACCGCGAGTGTCGTGAATCTTACTGCCGTGCCGTGGATGTAATGGCATAATCTGGCGTGTGAAGTGGGGAGCGATTATTACGAGTTTGGTGACGGTGGGGCTGCTGGTTGTGGGCAGTGTGCCGGCTTCGGCGCTCAGTTTGCTTGGGATTCAGCTTGGCAGTCCGCCGGCCTCGGCAGAGACGGAGACGGCGAACGATCAGCAAACGCAGAGCGGGATTAGCGACAGTGCGGCAAACTTCCTCAATGATATAGTTCAGAATGCAAATGAAAATACATGCCTGGCATTTATGGATCATGAATACGAGGTGTGTACGGCGTATATTTTCAACTCATCGATATCCGTGCTGGTGCCGTATTATGACTTTGCAAAAAATGACAATGCGTCGGTGGCGCGAGCGGTTTCCTACCGGCTGGATTCGCGCTACACGGGGCAGGCAAATGCGTTGATACGAGCCCGCGTATCTCAGTGGGCGACGGGTACGTACGATGCGGATTTGCCGCTGATCCGTATCCTGTCGGTCAATGCCAGCCTGGCGGCGAACAAGGCAACGCTCCGGACGCAGGAAACGTGGGTCGTGGCGGATGAGCACGGCAATGTAGTGTACCGCGAAGATAACGCGTACCACACGATAACTATGGCGCGTGTCCCGAGCTATTTGCTGCACAAGTGGGTGGTGACGAATATTGAATAATCACTGATACCAAACAGGACATTATTGACATAAATACATATTTATGATAATATGTAACGCGTTGTTGCATTGCTACAGTGGCAGTGTATAGCTCATACAGGAGCTGGGACTATGATGAGTACGGTCGACACGGGCAAGCTGCTGATCATCTCGCATGGCAAAAAGGGTCGCACTCAGACCGCACAGGTCATCTGGCATGGCGAAACATACCATTGTCGGAAGCTTCCCTCGGCCAGCGCGGGCAAACGCGGCGAATACGTCGGTGGCCGAAAGGTCAATGGCGCGTTCGAACCGCAGATCCGCTTCGTGCTCTAAGCCCTCACTATCCCCAACAGGAAACCTTTTTCCTACTGCCTCCGGGCGATAAATAAGGTCGTACAACCTGGAACATCTGGGTTAGCCCCGTACGTTAAGCGGGGCGCTTCTTTTTATTATGACTGTGTGCGGTATCTCACGGCACGCAGCTATGTGCCGGAATTATGATGAAGCAAGGAGGGACGTGTCATGGATGACGGGCGCAGGCATTATAGGTACAAAGAGGTGCGGCATAATAGCGGCATTGGCTTTGCGTATCTGCTGGGCATGATTGGTTCAGCGGTGTGGTGGATCCAGCAGGCTGCGACATTCGGTGATGGAGTCATCGGTCTTTTGAAGGCGCTGGTCTGGCCGGCGTTTTTGGTATATCAGCTGCTGCAGTTTATTCATGGATAATTGACGCCAAGACCTTTGTCTACTGGATCCCCTCATGCGCGGGGATGACGAATGAAGGCGTGACGGACGAAAAAAAGAGAACGCCCGGGTAGGCCAGGCGGGCGTCTCTGCCAATGGTTGGCGGAGTATTACCAGCTGTCATCGTCTGCGTCGGTATCCCAGTCCTCCTGTCGATCCTGATCGTCGGCCTTGGCTGACCTCATGTCATTCATCTTTTGCTCGGCACGGCCTTTCAGCTCATGCGCACGGTCGTCGATGTTGTCGAGCTCATCTTTGGCTTTGTCGCGGATATCCCCCATACGTCTCCTCCCACATTATGTTGGCACCATGATCATAGCGGATTCGCGTAGCGTACGGCTGTAAAAATCTATGCAGGGAATTGGTGCGTCGCATTCATTCGGCGTTTTCTCGTGTCGGCGAACCATAAGCAGGTTGGTAAAAAAGTTTACTATTTATGGCAAGATCGAGAGGTACAATTGACGGTATAAAGACCTGTACTTGAGCAGTCGCAACTGATAATGGGGAGGAGGCGGTACATGAAACGGATGAAATGGATGCTTGCGGCAGTTGCGGTGCTGGTACCGGTATTTGGCGTGGCGGCTGGTGCGGCGGCGCAGAGTTTTCGGACTGGCAACAATGTGGCAGTGAGCCAGCGCGAAACGGTAGACGAGACGCTGTACGTGAGCGGCCGGACGGTTGATATTGCGGGTACAGTGAATGGTGACGTTTTCTGCGCCGGGCAGACGGTCAATATCAGCGGTATTATTAATGGTGATGTTATATGTGCCGGCCAGGACGTAAATATCTCTGGCACTGTGAACGGGAGTGCGCGGATTGCGGGGCAGAGTGTAACGATTGGCGGCGCTGTTATGCGGAATTTATCGGCAGCCGGCCAGAATGTGACGATCGAATCCGGCGCGGCAGTCGGCGCGGATGCGAATATCGTCGGGCAGCACCTGACAGTGAATGGCGGGATCGGCCGTGACTTGGCGGTTGGCTCGAATGATGCGATTATCAACGGCCATATTGGCCGGAATGTGCAGGCGCAGGCCAGCCGTTTGTCACTTGGCCGTAGCGCAACAATTGCCGGCAACGTGACATACACCAGCTTCAGGCAGTTGTCGCGCGCAACCGGTGCAACCGTTGGCGGCAGTATTACGCACAACGAACCGCCACCTGAGCACCAGCCGGCGCGGTATGGCTCGTTGCTTGGCAGTGGGTTGCTCTTTGCGCTTTATTTCTTTATTGCACTTCTCGTTGCCGCGCTGGTACTGGTATTACTGTTCCCGATGCTGTTCCAAGCCGCTTCGAGTGTGGCGATTCGCGAACCACTGAAAACAGTCATTGTCGGGTTTGTAGCGAGTATCCTGATGCCGGCAATTATTCTCGTGCTTATGATTACTATCATCGGCTTGCCGCTCGGCATACTGCTTCTGCTATTCTGGCTGGTCGCGCTGGCGCTGTCGGGCGCGCTCAGCGCTTACTATATTGGCCGCCTGCTCCTTGGCCGGAATGTACCGAACCCGTTCCTCTATATGTTGCTTGGCACCGTGATTTTGCTGGTACTGTACTTCATTCCGCTTGTGGGAATTGTTGTAAGTGCGCTATCCGTCTGGTTTGGCATCGGTATGCTGGTGCTACAGTTGCCGCTGCTTCCTCGTCCGCGGTACGCGGTGACTGAGGCAGATACGGCCCGCCGGCGTTAAAGGAACAGATAACAAGCAGACAATCAGTCAGCTCCTGCCTTACGTTTTTCTCTGAAGTACGGTAGCATAGAGCAGTATGAACCGACTGCTGCGCAGCTTTGGCTTCTCCGCTGGCATTAGTTTGCTGGTGCTTGGATTTGTACTTGTTTCGGAGGGCGTTGGCGCTGGTGTGGTGACGATCATCCTGGCGGCGATTGAACTGGCGTTCAGCTTCGACAATGCGATTATTAATGCGAAGATTTTGGCATTCTTAAGTCCGCTGTGGCAGAGACTATTCTTGAGTGTTGGCATTCTGATCGCCATTTTTGGCGTCCGGGCGCTTTTGCCGGTGCTGATTGTCAGCTTTGGCGCGCACCTGCCGTTTGGTACGGTGGCTGATCTGGCATTCCGGCACCCGCTCGAATATGCTCGCGAGCTGGAGCATGCCCGCCCGGCGATTACTGCATTTGGCGGTGCGTTTTTGCTCATGTTGGCACTCCATTTCTTTATTGCCGACCGTGACATTCATTGGATCAAAATTATTGAGCGGCCGCTCAGCTATTTTGTACGCTGGTGGTTACCACTGGTGATTGCAATCGTTGTGGTGTCTGGTTTGGCGCTCTTGCCCGGGAATCATCATAAGGCTGTGGCGTTTACGGCAGGCGTCATTGGATTACTAGCGTACACGCTTATCAATGGTTTCATCGGACTCATGAACCGAATGTTCGGGACGAGTACCAGCGGACAGCGCATTGGCTGGGCGGCCTTTGCAACATTTATGTACCTGGAAATGCTTGATGCCAGCCTGTCGTTCGACGGGGTCATTGGCGCGTTCGCGATTACGAATAACGTCATTCTGATTGCCGCCGGGCTTGGCATCGGTGCCGTCTGGGTGCGTTCGTTGACCGTGTATATGGTGCGGCACCGGACGCTTGATGCATACCGCTACCTGGAGCATGGCGCGCATTATGCGATTGCTGTCCTGGCAATTACCATGTTGCTGGGTGTGATCATTGAAGTGCCCGATTTTCTGACGGGCGTCTTGTGTCTGGGCTTGATTGCAACGGCTGTCGTTACCTCGCGGCAAGTGATTGAAGAGGAAACTGTTGAGCGGGAGCGTGTCCGGGGATAGCGGCTGGTCCGTGCTGCATGGGCCGGCAGAAATAGCCGCACCGCGGTTGCTTGGCTGTTTGCTGATCCGCGAACTTGACGGCCACCATATAGTCGGCAAAATCGTAGAAACGGAAGCGTACGACCAAACGGACGCGGCCAGCCACAGCTACAAAGGGCGCACGCCGCGCACCGATGTGATGTTTGGCCCGGCGGGCCGTCTGTATGTCTACTTCACCTATGGTATGCACTATTGCTGCAATATTGTCACCGGGCCGGCAGGCCATGGATCGGCGGTGCTCATTCGGGCAGTCGAGCCGGTGGCGGGCGATGAAATTATGGCGCAGAATCGCCATGGACGCTCCAGTATCGACCTGACGAACGGGCCGGCAAAAGTTTGCCAGGCATTTGGTATTACTAAGAATTTTAACGGTCATGATTTGCGAACGCCGCCGCTGGAACTTATGGTGCAGCCGACTCTGCCATCGGCGCGTATTGTGCAAACAACCCGTGTTGGCATTACACAGGCAAAAGACGTTCCGTGGCGTTTTTATATAAAAGGTTCGCCGTATGTGTCCAAGTCATAAAGGAGAAGGAGTGTGCGAGCAGAGAGCCCGCCCGCACACTTTGGTGAGATGATCGAGTGGTCTTATGCGTCGAAGAGTTTCCGCAGGAAAACGACGACTGCAAACTGCACTCCTAGTATCGCGACAGCGATTCCTACCCAAAGCGCAATGCTCGTCGGTATAGGCGCGTTCACGGCAAAATAGCCAGTATTAGCCATTGCCTGTGCGTGCCACGTCGGCATTGCACTGATCATGAAGTAGGCGCTTGCGCTCCCCAGGAGAATCATTAGCAGTGGCCGCAGGAAATACTTCCACGCAGACGCAGCTGATTTCTTCATGCTCATCCTCCACTGGCTGATGCGTACCATGCAAACTGCTTGCATATCGCCAACCAGCCAGCAGTACCTTTTACCAGAAAGGTGCTTGTGGCTGGTTGCCAGCAGAATTCGTATTTCAATTTTTAAAGAATATATCCGGAGATAGTGTCATATGTAATGAAGGTGGTGTACGGAGAAATAAATCTCCTCCGTACACCGAGTGGGCGTTGAAACGGTTAGCGGTAGATGTGCAGCGTATCAGATAAGAACTTGACGACTGACGCCTGGATACCGAGTCCAACGAGTAGCATCCCGAGCCAGCTAAGCACGCCGAATAGAACGGGTGCTGCGGTGGCAATGTCGCCAAGGTGTGTCATGATCTCCGTCTGCATCATGGTAATGAGTTGCCCCAAAGTCAGGGCACTCAACAGGGTCAGCAGTAAGTAGAGAATAACTCTCAACGTCCGACCCGTTTTCTGCGCAAACTGTCCCATAGCCATACCTCCAGAGTGCTGGTGAATGCACATCGTGCAAAACTGCTCGCACGAGGCAGCCAGCCAGCAGCCTCTTTCTTGCAAAAGGAGCTATTGGCCGGCTAACAGCGGATTCTGTGGCTTAATTGTGAAAGAAAATATCCGGAAATAATGGCGTGTAAGAAGGGGTGTGCGGAGAAAGAATTCTCCCTCCGTACACCGTTCAGCGTGAGACAATGGGCTATCTGAACTTAAACTGGCGCAGCAGATATTGCAGCCAAGCTGTTGCAATGCCGAGCCCGGCAGATACACAGCCCAGCCAGGCCAACATGTTGATCCAGCCCGGCACACCGGAAGCACTGTACCCCAGATACGTTAGTATCTGCCCTTGCCATATCGTGACGAGGATGCTCAGAGCACCTATACACGGCAATGTTAGGACAAAGGCTAATACGCCCTTGAGAATGGTGCTTCGAGTGACTGACTTTGCCTGTCCCATAGCCATACCTCCAAGGTGCTGGTGAATGCACATCGTACAAAACTGCTCGCACGAGGCAGCCAGCCAGCAGCCTCTTTTATGTAAAAGGAGCTATTGGCTGACTGCCGGCAAACCGCGCGGCCATTATTTCCGGAATGTAAAAGAGCACTTCACGAGTGCCCTACAACCATCGGCATATATCCGATAGACATGTAAACGATATCATATTAGCCATCATATTACAACTATACATGGCGTCTGTCTTTTCAATGAAATAACTCATTGTAGCGGCATGGTACATTAGCGTAAGCTTTACAACCAGGGAAGTGTGAGGCTTCCTAATTGGCCTGGGTCTACCCCGGGCCACTATTTTTTGTAGGAGTACCGCTTGTGCGTACATGAGCGGTATCTATTTCAAGATAAGCGAATATTGGAGCGGCCGTGAATATGCTACAGTGGTGCTAAGGATAAAATACACATGATACCAATACTATTATCGATGACAACATTCGTATCGACACTGCTTGGTGGTTTGGTTGCGCTGAAAAACCGCGACGCCATGCATCGCCTCCTGGGCTACACTGCAGGCGTGTTGCTCGGGGTGGTCGCCTTTGACCTGCTGCCGGAGATTTTCAGGACACTGCAGGAACAACATGGTAATCCGACGCCGGCGATGATAGCGCTGGTTGCCGGCTTTCTGTTATTCCACGTCATCGAAAAGAGTATTCTCATTCACCATTCGCAGGAGCATGACTACGAAGTGCATCACCACCCGCATGTCGGGATTGCATCAGCGCTTGCCCTGTCCGGGCACAGTTTTCTGGACGGAGTCGGTATCGGCCTTGGGTTTCAGGCAGGAACTACCGTCGGTGTGGCAGTGGCAATCGCCGTGATTGCACATGATTTTACCGATGGGCTGAACGCCGTCAACCTAATGCTCTTGAACCACAATCGCTCCAAGCGTGCATTCCTCATGTTGTTACTTGATGCGGTAGCGCCGGTGCTCGGTGCACTCAGTACGCTTTTCTTCCATATTTCAGATGCCGGACTCGTGCTGTATTTGGGATTCTTTGCCGGCTTTTTGCTGTATATTGGCGCCAGCGAAATTCTTCCCGAAGCGCATAGCAAACACTCGTCATACCTCACGATTGCGCTGACGGTCCTTGGGGCGGCATTCATATTCCTTGTGACGCGCGCTGCGTAAAGCTGGTAGAATAAGCGTATGTTGTATGTACTGGTAGTTTTGGGGTTATTGAATATTGTTGGACTCGCTTATGTTGCCATGCGCCAGCAGAACATCGATGCATCAAAGGAATTTGCGCAGAACCGCAAAGAATTTGCCGATGCGAACAAAGAGCTCCGGCTGGAGATTACCGAGCGTGTCGAACAACTTCGTGATAAGAATGACGAGAAGCTGGAGCAGATTCGAAAGACTGTCGAAAGCAAGCTGGAAAGCCTCCAGAAAGATAACGCCGAAAAGCTTGAGAAAATGCGTGCTACCGTCGATGAAAAACTGCAGAGCACGCTGGAAAAGCGTCTTGGTGCGAGCTTCAAACTCGTCAGTGAACGGCTGGAGCAAGTGCATAAAGGGCTCGGCGAAATGCAGGGCCTGGCGAGTGATGTCAGCGACTTCAAACGTGTGCTGACGAATGTGAAAACGCGCGGAACCTGGGGCGAAGTCCAGCTGGAAAATTTGCTGGAGCAAGTGTTTATTAAAGACCATTACGACAAGCAGGTAGCGCTGACGCCCGGTAGCCGCGATGTCGTGGATTTTGCGATCAAACTGCCGGATAAGGGTGTGAAGAACGGCTTCATCTACCTGCCAATCGATGCGAAGTTCCCGCTGGAAGATTATCAGCGGCTGGTTGCAGCACAGGAAAAGGGCGACGCGGAGCAGGTGGAATCGGCGGGTAAAGCGATGGTGAACCGCATCAAGCTGGAAGCGAAATCCATCAAAGAAAAGTATATTGTGCCGCCGGTAACGACGGACTTTGCAGTATTGTACGTGCCGACAGAAGGACTATATGCCGAAGTTTTGAGGACACCGGGATTGTTTGAGCAATTGCAAACTACATATCGTGTCACGGTTGCCGGTCCGACGACGATTGCAGCAATCCTTTCCAGCTATCAACTGGGCTTCCGGACGCTGGCAATCGCCGAACAAACATCACAGGTTTGGGAACTGTTGACGGTTATCAAGGGCGAATTCGGCAAGTTCGGCGATATGCTGGACAAGACGCGCGAAAAGCTGGTCCAAGCGACGAATACTATCGATGATGCCAGCCGCAAATCGCGAACAATCGAGAGTAAGCTGGGGAAGGTCCAGCGCCTGGCCGATAAAACAACGGCTGCAGCTGAGGAAACGGTGCCGCAGTTACTCGACGGCGTTGAATAGCTCTGTATCAGACAGTAGGACTTGTAGCCGCCAGGGGTATGTTATGGTTTGCGGTCGACTGACATCTCAGCGGTACGTGGGTCAGTGTAGTGCCGCTTTCGTTCATGATAGGTGCTTTTAGCGGCGGCGTAGTTTCCTGGATCAAAGAGTTTCGTGCGTATGAGCGCCGCCAGCGCAACTCCGCGCCAGACGATTGTACGGGCCATCGAGCCGAATATAATTTCGTGTCGGGCGGCAGCCATTGCATTGCTAACTAAATAGTATCCATTGTTGCCATGCCACAAGTTGTGCAAGGCTTCGCCGTATCGCTTGCGTGCCGCACTGTGCAGCCCGTGGTCGTAATGCGTGCGGCGATCGCGCCAGTCGAAGACGGCTTCGACAGTGTGCGTCCGGGCGACGAGTCCTGCTGTAGCGCCTATGTTGGTGCGAAGGGCTGTCTGTTCTTCGGTGCTGTGGTACTCGCTTGGCGGCAATCGCGATTCGCGTGCAAGCGCATCTTTCCCTAATGCAGACCGGATAGTGGCATAGGCTTCCTCAAACCGAAGGTACGCAGCGCCGAACTGCTGTTCGCGGTCTTCCGGACTGCTGGCTGCGATTGCTTCACGAGTGTGGGTAAAGCCGTCGTCACGCATAGCGTCAGCGCGGAGGCCAATGGTAGCTGCATCACGGCAAGAATGCGGCAGCAGCGCAAGCGCGCCGGCAAAACGAAGGTGCGCCTCTGAAAACCTGCCGTTGAGTTCGGCGGCTAGGCCTTGTTCGTGCAATTGCTTTGCTTCGTCGTACTGTGCCATGCGTGTATATCTCCCTGAATTCAGCAATGGTTATCACAATTTATGACACTACGTCTTCAATAGGTCAAGGACCAGTGCGGCGGTCCAGGAGAAGTCACCGGCGCCGAGCCCATCGCCGGTCAGAGGGTTAAAATATTCGTAGTAGCCACTCCTTGCTGCCATCTCAAGCGTGCTTTCACGCAACGCGGCCGCATGGTCATGAAAGCCGTAGCGGGTGAGGCCGTCAATGATCAGCCAGTTTATATTGACCCACGACGGTCCTTGCCAGTAGCAAATCGGGTTAAACCATACAGAATCCTGGGGTGCGCTCGGCACCGGATATGGTGTGCCGAAGACGTGCTCATTTTCAAGCAGCGCAACCAGCTGCTTGGCGCGTTCCGTGCTGATGGTCCCGGCGTAGAGCGGCAAAAGTGTGGCGATTGAGGATTCCTTCAGCAGTTTGTGTGTTATGAAATCACGTGAGTAATATTGGCCAGTGTACGGATCCCACAGTTCCTCAAGCGCCTTCTCGCTCAAGCGCATACGTTTGAGCAGATCTTCCGGCAATTCTTCATGGATAGAGCCAGCGATTTTTTGAAGATGCGTATTGGCGCGGATGAGAATACTATTAAACGCCAGATCTTCGATGGTAAACAGCGCATGATCCAGAATTTTGTCTGTATCATACGCTTTGCGGCGCAGGCGGAGCTGTGCATCATACAGTGCCAGCGCTTCGACATTACTCGTGCGCTGACTGGCTGGAACAAAACGGGTGTCACTGCGGAACCAGCTGACCGCGCCATCCAAGCGCACTTTCTGCATTGCACGGATCCACCAGGGTAGCAGGTGCTCTCCTAGCTGCCGCATCCACGGCGGCGTATTGTCCAGTCCAGTCTCCCATGGGTGTACCTGCAATGCCAGGCCTTCGTTGTGCGGATCGCGCTCAGCATATATCCACTCGTGATAGGCAAGCAGGTGTTGCCAAACTTGGCGGTACCAGCTATGACGCTCGGTGACCGTCAGTTTTTCGCCAATGCGAACCACTGCTTCAGCTAGCATCGGTGGCTGGGTAATACCGCTCGTGGATACGTCGTCCGGCGATAGCGGGCTGAGCCAACTTTGCCAGACGCCTTCGTGCATCGCCTGTTTTTTGCCGGGCGTGAAAATAATATGCGGCAGCATGCCGTTTTTCCATTGCCCCCTTAGCAGGCTCAGAATTTCCTGCTTTGCGCGCTCAGCATCATAGTGCCGTTGGCCAATGGCGATAAAGCAGCTGTCCCACATCCACTGATGTGGATAGAGCCCCTTGGCCGGGATAGTGTAGTGACCGCGGTCATTGGCTTCCAGTACGGCTTTGGCCGCGGTCGCCAGATCGCTCTTTTCGCTCATGGTTTTTAGTATAGCAATAATTTTTGTTCCCTCTGGGGGGAACCGGTCAGTTCCTTTTGGCTTGATCCAAAAGTAGCCAAAAGATCAAGAGCGGTTCCATTCGCGCGGGGGGCAGCCATGGATTGGGCGGATTATTGGGGTATATGTTTATTGTGTGATAGGCTGGCGGTATGATGTTCCAGATTTTTGCCGCTGTTTCGGTTGTCTTCTTCCTGCTTGCCGTACCGCCATATATCATCGATACGCTGAAGGGAAAGACGAAGCCGGAGCGTGCCACCTGGTTTGTTTTTAGCGTACTTGGCATAATCGCTTTTATTTCACAGGCAAAGCTTGGCGCAACGTGGTCGCTCGTATTCTCGGGGGTTGATACGCTCGGGAGCCTTATTATCTTGGGTCTCTCTATCAAATCCGGTGTTGGTGGTTGGACGCGCCTGGACCGGATTGCGTTGGTCATTGCAGCTACCGGTGTTGTTATAGCAGTTTTTGCCCATCAGCCGATCATTGCATTGCTTGGTAATATCATGGCCGATATATCTGGAACGATACTCACTATGTATAAGACATTCCATGCGCCTGACACAGAGACGACAATTAGCTGGCTTCTGACGGGTACGAGTGCCTTCATGGGTGTGCTGTCAGTTGGTTCATGGAACATCGCTCTCCTACTGTATCCAATGTATATAATGCTTGCGAACTATGCGATTCCCGCAACGCAACTTGTCGGCCGCCTGCACTGGCGCACGAATCCTCAGCCCCAGAAACCATTTCATTAAGGTAATACAAGGTCTGGTCCGTTCCCGGCCATGCGGAATCACCCCAATGCTACAATCTGCCCAAGGGGATGGAGTCTCACCTTGATTTTTTGCTTCTTTTGCATCAAAGCAAAAGAAGGAGGGTTGTTGTTGGGTGCAAGGGTATTTTCACCGGTAGTTTGTAAAGCTAATAGGAAAGTCAAAATCCTGAGCCCTGAGCAGCTGCATAACGCTTTGCAGGTCGTCCTTGCTGGAACTTACAACGCGCACGGCGTCACCTTGGATTTGAGGTTTGATTTTCGGAAATTTTTCGCGAATGAATGCAGTGATTTTTTTAGCCTTTTCCTGATCCAGTCCCTGCTTGAACGGCACTTCTTTGATTGTTTTCAGATTGCTTTCAACGAGATCCTTGCTCGTGTCCAGTACTTTCTGACTCTGGTTCCGGGCGGCCAATTTCTTGCGGACAATGTCGAGTATGGCGTCAATTTGCCATTCACCATTGCCGGTGATTTTTAACCCGTTTTTGTCGCCATTCAGCCACTCGATGAGCGCTGGCGTGCCTTTGAAATCGTATCGCGAAGCCATCTCGCGCTGGGTTTGGTCAAAGACGTTGTTCATCTCGGCCTTGTCGTACTCACTGACGATGTCGAAGCTGAAGTTTGCCATGCCTCTATCATATCAAAGCCAACGATTCCACTTGCAAACATAAGCTGCTTGGTATAATAGAGTTGCAATAAATAACAAGGAACAATATGCGAAAGAACAGTCAAATAGCGCTTGTTCTAGCAACAATCCTGAGTGTTGCTACGCTGGCAGTTGTGCCAGTAGCTGCCGAGGACAGCGGCGGTTCGGGCAGTAGTGATAGTACAACCAGTACTACTGGATCATCAGATACGACTACCACGGATACGCAGGCAAGCGATTCCAGCGCAGTGGAGATAGAAGTTAAGAATATCAAAGCTCAGGCAAAAGCACTGCTGGCGACGCAACGCAAGAGCTTGCGTGAGCAGCGTACAGAGCTAGCTAAACAGACAGCCTGCAAGGCACATCAGGCGGAGATAAACCGTCGCGCAAGCAACTATGCGTCAGCAGCCCAGCACCACCTTGATGTTTTCAATAGCATTCTCACGAAGGTGCAGAACTTTTATAGTGAAAAGAATCTGAACGTCGCAAGCTATCCCTCACTTCTCGCTGCTGCACAGGCAAAGCAAACTGACGCACAGCAAGCGGTGGATACGCTCAAGAGCATGGATACGAGCATCGATTGCTCGCAGCCCGATCCAGCACAAAGTGTGCAGGCTTTAAAAACAGCGGTTTCGAATGCCCGAACCGCGCTGCAGGCGTACCGCAGTTCAATCAAAGATGTAGTTGTCGCGCTTGAGGGCGCATCCAGCGCGAACGAGAGCACGGGAGGTAATCAGTAATGAAACGGACAAACGAATCGGGTTCGCATGTACTTATGCTGGCCGTAGCGCTGCTGGTTATCGGCGTGATAGGATTTGCCGCCTATCGTGTGTACCAGCTTCAGCAAGCTGCCCAGGCTACCGATACGACCTCGGCAACATCAAATACGAGCGTTCCAGAGACAATCAAGACGAAGGCCGACCTTTCCCAGGCTGCGAAGGCGCTGGACGAAGCATCTGCCCAGCTCAACACCAATCTGGACGACAGTCCGCTCGGCGCTGACGTGAACAGTATGCTGTAGCGACAGCGTCACTGGCTGCCAATATCAGTTAACGAGCTTTAAAGCAGCTGGCTATCGGCCGGCTGCTTTGTTACAATTTTGAAAGATTATGAACTACCAGAATCCGAAGATTGCCGAAGTTGCCGAACTCCTAAAAGGCCGTATGGCACAGCTGCAAACGAAAGCAGAAATAATGCGTGCGGTTGAGCTGAAGGCACTGTTTGATGCGATTCCGGTGATGCCGCGGGAGGAACGTGGGGCGTACGGCAAAGAACTGAACGCGTTGCGCGCGGAATTGCAGTCGCTGGTGGACGCTCAGACAGAACAAATAGCGGCATTGCCGCCGATCGATGTGACGGCGCCATTTGACATGAATGTACCAACAGACAAGCATCCGGAGCTTTTGCCGAGCGAAACCGGCAGCAAGCATCCGCTCATGACCGAACTGGAAACAGTGCTCGATATCTTCTACCGTATGGGGTTCACGGCCGTGGAATCCCGCGAAATCGATGATGATTACCACATGTTTAGCGCGCTCAATTTTCCAGAAGGCCACCCGGCGCGCGATGATTACGATACCTTTATGACGATTGAAACCGATAAAAACGGCAAACAGTTCATCGCGCCGGCGCATACCAGCACGATGCAAAACCGCGTGCTCAAGCGCTACAAAGACGACTTGGAAAAGGGTAAATCTATTGCTGTTGTCATTCCCGGCCGCGTCTTCCGGAACGAAGACCTTGACGCGCGTCACGAGCATACGTTCTACCAGCTGGAAGGTGTATATGTCGGCAAAGGCATACATGCCGGCAATTTGATCGCCACGCTCAAAACATTCCTGCAGGAGTATTACCAGAAAGAGCTGGACGTGAAGACGCAGCCGTTCTATTTCCCATTCACCGAACCGAGTTTCGAGTTTGCGCTGAGCTGCCCGTTTTGCGACAAAAAAGGGTGCAATGTCTGTTCCTACAGCGGATGGATCGAACTACTTGGCTGCGGCATGATTCACCCGAACGTGTTGCGCGAAGCGGGCATTAATCCTGAAGAGTACACCGGTTTCGCCTGGGGCGGCGGCATTGAGCGCCTGGTGATGATGAAGTACGGCATTGAAGATATCCGCTATTTTGAAGCGGGAAAATTAGATTTCCTGAGGCAATTTTCATGAACGGCGCAAACGGTACAACGGTTGCATCGTATGATGCGCACGTACAGGAATATATTGATGGGACACCGCACGTGGTTAGCGGAGATATAAAGGAATGGATTGACCAGAATCTCGCCCACCTTGCGAAAACGGCCAAAATTATAGAGTTCGGGTCGGCGTTCGGTCGCGACGCGGATTATATTGAAGGTCAGGGCTTTACGGTAGAGCGATCCGATGCAACACCCGCATTTGTGGAGTATCTAAAAAGACGCGGCCATACCGCGCGCGTTCTGGACGTGCGATCCGATACGATCGGAACTGGCTTTGATATGGTGTTTGCAAACGCGGTACTGCTGCATTTAAATCGTGACGAAACCAAGCAAACCATCAAAAGGGTATTTGCTGCTTTGGCGCCCAGCGGACGCTTTGTATTTAGTTTGAAACTAGGTGACGGTGAAGAGTGGTCAGGGGACAAGCTAGGAGCGCCGAGGTATTTTTGCTATTGGCAGCCGGATGCAATAGAAAAGGTGCTTCATGAAGCGGGATTTGAGCAAGTGCAGAGCAACGCAAGTGACGATTATCAAGGCAGGGCACTGAAATGGCTGCTGCTGACGGCAATAAAGGGGCGAGCGTGAGTATAGAGGAATTACAGCGGAGGGCCGTAGAAATCGCGCGTAGGTATGATGCGCAGAATGAGCGTCACCAACACAATAGTTGGGGGCCGAAAGATCGCATGATGGGGTTCGTGACTGACGTCGGCGAATTGAACGAATTGGTAATGGCAAAAGAAGGTATGCGGCATGTCGATGATGTCGACGCAAAGCTAGCTCACGAGCTGAGCGATTGCCTGTGGTCCATGCTGGTGCTGGCGGATGGTTACGGCATTGATCTTGAAGCAGCGTTTCTCAAGACGATGGACGAACTGGAGCAAAGGACAATAGTATGAGCAAATATGATTACATTATTGCCGGCCGGTGGCGTGATCACAGCAAAGTCAAAGCAGTATTGGATGCTATCCGCGCGACCGGTAAAACCGCCTATTGCTTTATTGACAACGAGTATGATGGCGATGGCATCAAGCAAACACTGACGCCCGAACCAGCACAAGTGGCAGTGAACCATGTTGAGGGTGTGACGGATTGGCAAACCAACCCGACGGTTCGGCAAATTTTTGAAAACGATATGAACGGTCTACGTGAGTCAGAGGCGTTTGTCGTGGTGATGCCGGCTGGCTTCAGTGCGCATATGGAGCTAGGCGTGGCGTATGGCATGGGCAAAAAATGTTATGCAATTGGGGAACCAGAGAAAGTTGAAACATTATATCTGATGTTTGATGCTATATATTCCGACGTACGGTCGTTTATTGACGCGCAGATTGGAGCCGCCGCATGAAAGTATCGATCAACTGGATCAAGCAGTTTCTTGATTTCGAATTGCCGCCCGTGCCGGAGTTGGTGGAGCGGATTGGTGCACAGCTTGGTGCCATTGAGGAAGTTGAGAGTCTTGGCGAAAAATACCAGGGCGTGATTGTGGTGCGGGTGGTGGAGTGCGAAAGGCTGGAAAACTCTGATCACTTGAACCGTTGCCTGGTAGATGATGGCGGCAAGGTGCAGAACATTGAACGGAATGAGAAGGGACTAGTGCAAGTCATAACCGGTGCGCCAAATGTACATGCCGGTATGCTGGCGGTCTGGCTGCCGCCGGGGACGATAGTCCCGGAAACGTACGGCAAAGAACCGTTCGTAATGCAGAGCCGTCCGATGCGGGGTGCGATGAGTAACGGCATGCTGGCCAGCGCACGTGAATTAGCGCTCAGTGAAGAGCATGAAGGCATCCTAGAAGTCGACAAACAGGCGCAACCGGGTGACGATTTTACTGCTGTCTATAAATTAGACGACTATGTTATCAATATCGAAAATAAGATGTTCACACACCGCCCTGATTGCTTCGGTGCGCTGGGCGTAGCGCGTGAGATTGCTGGTATTCTGCATCAGCCCTTCAAAAGTCCGGCATGGTATCAGCCTGCACCGGCTTTGCCGGGTAAAACGGCCGATCTGCCGTTACGCGTAACGAACGAACTGCCGGAACTCGTGCCACGCTTTTCCGCCATCACTGTTGCTGACGTGAAACTCGGCCCCAGCCCGGAGTGGCTGCGCGTTGCACTCGCTAAAATCGGCCAAAAATCTATTAACAATATTGTTGATTTAACAAATTTTTATATGTTGGTGACCGGCCAGCCGCTGCATGCCTATGATTACGACAAAGTGCGCGCATTGACGGGCTCAGATGCCGCCGAAATTACCGTACGTTTTCCGCACTCCGGCGAAAAAATCCAGTTGCTGAACGGCAAGGAGATAGAGCCGAGAAGTGAAGCGATCATGATTGCCAGCGGTGATCATTTGATTGGCGTTGGCGGTGTCATGGGCGGTATGGATACGGAAGTTAGTGATACAACGCGCAACCTCATTCTTGAGGCAGCAACTTTCGACATGTATTCTATTCGCCGTACATCCATGGCGCACGGCCTGTTTACTGACGCGGTGACGCGGTTCAATAAAGGCCAAAGTCCACTGCAGACTGTCGCCGTGCTAGCGAAAATTTTAGGTGACATTCAAAAGCTGGCTGACGGCAAGCCGGCGAGTGATTTGGTGGATGTGAGCCAGGTCCAGGGCCGGCTGTGGGTACATCCGCCGGTTTCGATTTCGGCGGCATTTATCAATGTTCGGTTGGGCACGGCACTGTCAGCCGACGACATGAAGCAGCTGCTGGAAAATGTAGAATTCAGCGTTGTTGTCGACGGAGATAACCTGACGATTACTGCGCCGTTCTGGCGGACAGATATTGAGCAGCGTGAAGACGTGGTAGAAGAAGTTGGACGCCTGTACGGCTTTGACCATTTACCCCTGGAATTGCCAAAACGCATCATTGAACCAACGAAAAAAGACCCGTTGCTTGAGCTAAAAAGCGCCGTTCGCGCAAAGCTTGCAGGTAGCGGCGCGAACGAAGTATTAACGTACAGCTTCGTGCACAGCAACTTGCTCGAAAAAGCCGGTCAGGATAAAACGCAAGCGTTCCAGGTCAGCAACGCTATTAGCCCGGATTTGCAATATTACCGCATGAGTTTGACGCCAAGCCTCCTCGACAAAGTACATCAGAATATCAAAGCCGGCTACACGCAGCTTGCTC
>CAZPPY010000009.1:0-18252 GCA_964588575.1 uncultured Candidatus Saccharibacteria bacterium | reverse complement strand
CAATGGCGTTGCCGGAAATATCCTTGCCGATGGCAAAGCCAAGCGGACTCGTCAGGTCTTGCCAAGGTCGCGACATAACAATCGAGCTGAGACGTACGGTCGCCGATTTAATATTCGGCACCTCAATACCAACCGCGCGTTGGCCGGGAATCGGCGCTTCCATACGGATTGATTGGGCTGCCAGATCAAGCGCCAGATTGTTCTCTAATGCGGTAATTTTCGTCAGTTTGACACCGGTTGGCGGTTTCAATGTGAATTGTGTAACACGCGGGCCGATGTTTGCCCCTTCCATTTCTACTTCGATGTTAAAGTTTGCAAAGGTATCGTGGATAATCTGCGCATTGGCGTTAACATCGCCCGCATCAGCCTTGTCCTGCTTCTGATTCAAGAGGTCCAAACCTGGAAATTTCCAGTTCGGATCGCTTGCCGTCATCAAGGCTTCATGATTCTCGGCAGCCGTTAACTTTTGTGCCGTGTCCTTCAGTGTATTTACACGGACCGGGCCGGATGGCGCCGTGCTATGATGCTCGACCGGCACGCCCTCGTTGAGCGTGAAGTTAGTCGCTTCCGCCCGTGCCTTCAGTGCAGCCAGGCCATCCTCGTCGCGCGGCTGCCGTCGGAACAGCGCAAAGATATGCAAGATAACTTTCGGTGAAATCGCAAACGCAAAGAAAACAGCCAACACTGTCAGGACCAGGAATAAAATAGCCGCCGGCGCGGTATCGAGCGCACTGCGCGACATGCCGCTTAGCAAGTCGCCAATCCCGCCGCCATGGCCTGCCTGTCCGGACCCCGTCTGATCGGCCGTCGTTACACTCAAGAAGCCGGCAGTAAAGAGCAGGATACAAAACATGCCCATAAACTTGCCGATCGACAGACGATGATCATCACTCATAAATTTTGAGACGCCCCAGTAGACGAGCGCAAATGGCACCAGATACGCTGCCCAGCCAAAAACGGCAAATGCACCACTAAACAGGCTCACCGGCAACGGGCCACCAGTACCGAATCCTCCTAGTAACAGGAACAGCGCTGCCAGACACAAGAGCGTAGCGCCGGCAAACGCCCAGAAAGGCGACCGTTCGACTGGCGCTTCAATATGCTTTTTACGGGAGTGCTTTTTATGTTTAGCCATTAGTCGAATTATACCCTCATAACTTCTTATGGTCTAGATTCGTCAAGAGATACACCATAACTAGACTATAAAATATTATAGCAAAAATTACATCATCTGTCAAAAGAACGACATTCTAGCACACGCCAAACTTCCGGTACTAGTAAAACTTATGTGAGACCGGGTTATTCGTACTCGTGCTGCGCGTAGTATGTATTGCCGCTGCGCTGCGCGTATAACTTCTCGGCGATGAGGAGCGCACAATTCGCCGCCGTCCCGATTTCGTCGATGTCGGCACTATGCATATCCTCAAACTCACCGCGAATGCTGGGTAAATCTGAAGCGGCGAGATACCAAGGGCCGTAATAATCCTGGACAACATGATTTCCATGACGCACATGCCCGTTATGAAAGTCAGCCTGACCCCCCACACGTGCACCTTCCTGGAAAATGCGCCGCAGTGCCGACACGTCGCCGAAATTACCTATGACCCTCGCTGCAAAATCCATCTGTATTCGGGAAGCCTCGTAGGCCTGACCATCTACCGACGCATCATCCACCGGATTGCCGTTCAGCCACATCCCTTGTGCAGCCATATCCACGTATAAACGGCAGGCCCTAACGGCCCGCTTTTGCATTTCAGGATCATTTGCAACCTTAGCAACACCCTCTAAAAGACCGAGGACTACCTCGGAATTAGTTCGCGCTTCATACGGATCGCGCCATGCGGGACTGTCAATATCTATGCCAATTTCCCGGATACTCGGGAGCTTTGGTTGATTATAATTTGGTGCGGATGTCTCGCCTGTAGCCATATAGTTATATTAGCATAAGAAATAAAAATAATCAAATATAAGGCCCGTTCCGAAACAGGTGTGGCATCAAACTCTATTGCGCTAACCGGCCTAGCTTTTCCAGTACTGATTCGATCACGTCTTGGTCGTACCCAGCGACGATATCTGCTGTAGTAAGGTACGACTCTTCATGCCGCTGCATGGTAAGCTGCGACAAACGGAATCGGCCGTCCTGCTCCGGATCGTCTTCGGCAGACTGCACGAATGTCAGCCACCGTTTTCCTTCCGGATCTTCAAGCGCACCCTTCCACACGTAAACAGTCGCCTCATTTTCGTACACAGCGGTTACTAGACCGTATAGAAGCGGCGAAGCCTGTGCCAGCCTACTGGACTGCTGCTCGGTCAGCCACCGTTTTCTATTCTTCAGCTGAGCCGCAGCGGCCGCCATTGCCCGTCCAAGCCGGCCGGTATTATACGCAAGCTGCTCATCCGAGCTAAGGCTCTCTGCACCAACCGCCGCCCCCCACCGTTCACCGTCTTCAGTCGAAAAATCTAGAGTTTCCATACCTAGCGGTATAGCACAAGGTGCCGACAAAGCCAACCAAAATTTATTAGTCGACGCGGGGATCTTGCGTTAACAACCGGGCGCGCATCTCCTGGAAGCGGCGCTGCTGCTCGGCGGCGATTTCCTCACCGGATTTGGTCTGGCCACCATTTGTAGTCGTCTGTACGTCGCCCTTGCCACCGATGATATTCACCACCGGGATGACAATCGGACTGCGCTGAGTAGCATCAAACAGATAGTGCGTGACATGGTCCTTCAACTCGGCCTTAAAGCGCTCGAGGTCAACGCGTTTGAAGCGTTGCTGAGTCGCTCGGCGCAATTCAGCCCGAAGGCCGTTCATGATTTCTTCATTATCACGCATATAGATGAAGCCGCGGCTGATGATATCAGGGCTTGTCAGCAGGTTGCCGTTCTTCTTATCGATAGTCAACACCACTGCCACCAGGCCTTCTTCACTTAAGAGGACGCGGTCTTTCACGACCACGTTGCTGACCACGGCACCGGTTTGGTCCACGAGAATGGTACCATGCGGCACTTCGCCGGCCAGTTCCATTTTATCCGGCGTCAAGGCGATGACTTCGCCGTTATCAGCATTCACCGTGTGGGCACGCGGCACGCCGCGCTCAACCGCCAAATCGATGTGATATTTCTTGCTCGTGTAGTCACCGTAGATGGGGATGAAGAATTTCGGCTTGGTCATTTCGATCATCTCACCATATTCATCTTGCGACCCGTGGCCGGAGACGTGGAGTGGCCCAACACCATCCAGCTCGTGTGTCTGGTGACGAAAGACATGGACACCCTTCTTCAAGAGGTCATCAACCATGAACCTAATGGCGGCATCGTTACCGGTGTACGGAATCGGTGTGCTGGAAAGAATGACTGTGTCGGATTCTTTTAGCTTGACGTGCTTATGCTCGCCAGTGGCCATACGTTGCAAGGCCGAACTCGGCTCGCCCTGCGAACCGGTACAGACCACAACGAGTTCCTCGTCTTTCATACCCGCCGCCGAAGCGATCGGCACAAAGGTGCCTTTTGGTACACGTACAAAGCCGTGGCGCACCGCCATCTCAAGCGTACTGATCATACTGCGGCCGTCCATTGCCACCTTGCGGTTATGGTGTACGGCGGCGTTGACGATCATCTGCACGCGGTTCATGTTCGTCGAGAACAGGCCGACAAAGATCCGGCCCGGTGCCTGCGCCATAATGTCGATGAAGCTTTGCTCCAGCTCGCTTTCTGACGGCGTACGGCCCATGCGTTCGGTACTTGTGCTCTCGCTCAATAGCGCCAGAACACCCTCGTTGCCCAACTGCACCAGGCGTTCGATGTCGGTGCGTTCATGGTCGAGTGGATTTGGGTCAAGTCGAAAATCTCCGGTGTTGATGATGCGCCCGACGGGCGTGTCAACGACAACACATACGCTGCCCGGTATTGAGTGCGTCACCCGCACCAATTCCACGAAGAACGGGCCTATCTTCAGCCGTTCGTGCGTGTCTTCGTTCATGGCCACCGTCTTTAATTCGAAACCGTCAGGCATCGGGAGGCCAAAGTTCTCGAAAATTTCTTCCACGCGGCCAACCGAAAAGCGGCTGCCATACACCGGTGCCGGATATTTCGGTACGATATGCGGCATACCACCGATGTGGTCGAGGTGCCCGTGTGTGATGATGTAGGCACGCAACTTGTGTTTAATCTGATCGAGGTATGCTGTGTCGGCGATACCGTAGTTGATACCTGGCAGGTCGACACCGAGGTCGTTGCCACAGTCAATAATGATAGCGTCATCCATATACTCGATGAGCATCATGTTCTTTGAACCACCGCCGTCCATACCACCGAGGCCGATGATCTTCAGCCGGGGGCTATCGTCGATGAAGTTCGCTCGTCGCTCCCGAGTTTCAGTATTCCGGGCCGGTAGGAACTGGTTAGCAATGCGCTGAGCGTCCATCTGTGAACGCTTCTGGGCGCGCACCGCCTGGCCGCGTGACGTCGTCATACTGGAGCCATTAATCGGCCGGGCGGGCGGCTGCTTTTGGCCGCGATTTGGCTGACCGGTTGCTGGCCGCGGACGTTTCGGCGGTCTATTGCGTTGTTTATTACTGTTATTTGGATTCATTATTATTTCTCCTTATTCATTTGAAGATTACTTAATTATTTCGTAGTTTCCTGATTCATTGCTTGCTTGAGCACTGCGGGTACGAGCGCAAAATCTTCCATTAGTGTAGTGCGCATCGAACCGTTATACAGTGCTGCTGCAGGGTGAAAAAGCGGCAGGATAACGATGGGGAACCCTTCGCCGCCGCCATGTTTAAATTTCAGGCGGATTCGCATCGGGTGCCCGTGGACTTTGCTAATTTGCACGTCCGGCAGGAAGCAGCTGAGTGAATGACGGCCAAGCGTGGCCACCATCACCGGCTGAATAACTTCCAGCTGGGCCTGCAAATACGGCAGGAATGCCTTTTTCTCCTCCGGAAGCGGATCCCGGTTGTTCGGCGGACGGTATTTGACAATGTTGGTAATGTACACGTCTTCTCGCTTGAGGCCAATACTCATGAGCATTTCGTTCAAGAACTTGCCAGCGGCACCGACAAACGGCTTCCCCTGCAAGTCCTCATTCTTGCCAGGGGCCTCGCCGATGAAGACCAATTGGGCATCGGGACTACCGTCACCGAACACCAGCTGTGTCGCCTGCGCTGCCAGCTCCGGACAGACTGCATCGGCTATGATCTCCCGTTTGATCTTATCAAGTTCGTCTTGTTTACTATTTGCCATGTTGCTTACCGCTACGAATCAAGTGATGTACTACCTTTACTGTATTCCAACCGAAGGTCGCTATGGCAAAAATTGCCAATGCGATCAACCACCACGTATAGGTCACTCCTCGAATTGGCGTGCCGGCAATCAAGAACAAGACGACGCACGTCACGACAAAGATGCCGTTGATCACTGCTGTCCACCACAGCCATATTCTCGGAAGGTGCAATAGGCCCGCCCACGTGCTATAGCGAAGACTGGCACCGAGCCACGTATCGTTATTGACGTAGATTGTCACCAGAAATGGAATGTGCTGTGCATCTTTCTCATTGACTTCGAGCAAGCGCGCCAGCAACGGCTTTCGGCTCGCTTTACCTCGTTTTGCCATGGACGAATTTCCCCACCAGTTTCACAATGTTTTGGAGGCCGCCGATGAACAGCGCCAGCGTGACCACATAGAGCCATACATTGCCATTGTCGATCGCCCACAGCGCGAAGCCGTATGCTAGTCCAAGCTCGATGACCCCAAAGACCGCATGACCTGCAGTCCTTGTATGAAATGAGTCGAGAGCTCGGATGAAACGCATATTACTTCTTTTGATTCAGCTCCCGGGCGGCAGCCTTCATGCTTAGCTGTAACCGGCCGCGGTCGTCTATGGCAATCAGTTTGGCGGTGACCTTGTCGCCCTCTTTCACGACATCACTCGGCTTGTTGACGCGCTCTTCTTTCATCTCAGAAACATGGACAAGACCGTCTTTGCCCGGCATGATTTGGACAAATGCACCAAAATCCATGACGCTGACTACTGGCTTGTCGTAGTAAATCTTGCCGACTTCCGGCTCCTCGACTATAGATGCAATCCATTGGCGGGCGGCATCGATGCTGGCCTTGTCAGGGCTGGCAATCATGATAATGCCGTCGTCTTTAATATCAATCTCCGAACCGGTTTCGGCAGTAATCTTTTGGATTGTCTCACCACCCTTGCCGATAACCTCGCGAATCTTGTCGGGGTTAATAGTCATTATCTCAACGCGCGGCGCATACGGGCTCAGCTCGGCACGCGGACCAGACAGCGTTTCCAGCATATGGTGCAAAATGAACGCCCGGCCTTCTTTTGCCTGTTTGAGCGCTTGTTTCAGCACCGCAACCGGCAAGCCATGAACTTTCATATCCATCTGAAGCGCAGTGATGCCTTTGCTCGTACCGGCCACCTTGAAGTCCATGTCGCCGGCAAAGTCTTCCGCGTCAGCGATATCGCTCAAGATATACGGCTTGCTGCCTTCCAGCATAAGACCCATGGCAATGCCGCTCACTGGCGCCTTCAGCGGTACACCGGCATCCATCAGCGCCAAACAGCTGCTGCAGACGGCCGCCTGTGAGGTCGAACCGTTCTGGCTCATAATTTCCGTCACCGAACGGATGGCGTACGGAAAGTCATTTTCTTCCGGCAGGACCGGCAGTAGCGCCCGCTCCGCCAGATAACCGTGGCCAATTTCGCGGCGACCTGGGCTGCCCAGGCGCTTCACTTCACCGACAGTGTAGCCTGGCGCATTGTAGTGATGCATGTAGCGGCGTTCGCCGCTCTTCTCCATGGTGTCAACCATCTGGGAATATGAGAGTGGCGCTAGCGTCACAATATTCATGCCCTGCGTGACACCGCGGGTAAAAATGCTTGACCCGTGTGCCCGCGGCAGAATGCCCACTTCGCTTGAGAGCGGCCGAATATCGGTCAATGTGCGGCCGTCGGGGCGGACACCATCTTCGATGATACCCTTGCGGACGTCTTTGTGAACTGCCATATCAAACGCATCGTTATATTCACGCTTCAAGCCCGCAAAATCTTCACCAAACTCGGCTTCGAAATGCTCATGCATCTCATCCCGCAAAGTCTTGAGCAGTTCATTCCGCTCCGGGTACGGGCGGCGCAGGCCGACGCCCAAGCGGCCGGATAGCCACGTTTCAACCCGTTGCAGTACGTCGGTATCCGGCAGTGACAGCGCGTACTCGCGAGGCTTGACGCTAACTTTCTTGACAAGTTCTTTCTGCAAGGTGATAGCCGGCTGCATCGCGGCGAACGCATATTCTAGCGCTTCAACAACCGTTTCTTCACTGACCTCACGGGCGCCCGCCTCTACCATCGTAATAGCTTCACCGGTACCGGCAACGACGAGATCGAGCGGGCCTGCGGCTAATTCATCTGACGACATAAATGCTTTCGGCTTACCGTCAACCAGGCCAATACGCAGGCCGGCGACTGGACCGTCAAACGGAGCGCCGGTCAACATAAATGCCGCACTCAGGGCAATCATGGCGATAGCATCCGGACGGAAGCTCGGATCCATGCTAAGAACGGTCGCGATGCCTTGTACTTCGTGGCGGTAGCCTTTGGGCCACAGCGGACGAATCGGGCGATCAATCAAGCGGCCGATCAAAATCGCTTCGTCAGACGGTTTACCTTCACGCTTGATAAATCTACTGCCGCTGATCTTACCGGCAGCATAAAACCGCTCTTCGTAGTCGATACTCAGCGGGAAGTAATCGAACCCTGCGAGGGGCTCGTCACTCATCATCGCTGTAGCAAGTATGACGGTGTCGCCATAGCGTGCGAGCACGGAAGCAGTTGATCGGAAACCGATCCGACCCACTTCGAGTGTAAGTGTCCGGCCACACAGCTCGGTCTGTACACTGATAATTTTCTTGCCAAGGGGATTAATTGTCTGTCCCATTGAACCTTTTTAGCCTTTCTACTTCTTCCGTCGGACACCAGCCAAAGGTCCCCGCGTCTGCAGAATGCAAATATCCAAGCTGCTCTTGTGCGTCGTTTCAGAAAATAACGTCAGCTGAATATCTGTAGCTCTACGGACGAGGCGTACTTAGGTGCCTGTCAAAAAGAAGCTTATTAAAGTGCACAAGCTTGCTTTCTCGTATCTGTTTTTATCGAACGAGAAAGCCGTGCCTAGGCACTTACCTAGCGACGAATACCGAGCTTTTTAATGAGTGCCAGATATGCCTGGCTGTCATGGTCGGCGACATACTTGAGTAAACGGCGGCGGCGGCCAACGAGGCTCAGGAGCCCGCGACGTGCAGCCAGATCCTTCTGATGTGTTTTCAGGTGTTCGGTTAACTCTTTGATACGCTCAGTTGCGATAGCCGCCTGCGCTGCCGAGCTTCCAGTGTCAGTCTTGTGCAATTGCACGGGCTGAATAGCGGCGTGTTTCTTCTCACTTGTAATCATGCTGTTTGCATTTTATCAGATATGACACAGCTTGGCAACTGTCAGCTCAAGGAAGCGGCATCATGGGCGGCGGTACCGGTGGCGGCAGCGGTCCGGCTGGCCTATCGCCGGCCTGGTCGCTCGCTCCATCCGTTGACACGCCAGTCGGCGGCTGAGCCATGACTGACGGGAGCGGCATATCCATTGGTGGCGTATTCGATTCTTCCGGCTCATCCTGGACCGATGGAGGCGTTATTTCCGGTGTCGGCAGTGATATGAAGTTCCCTTCTTTGTCGACTTGAATATCGGGTGAAGGCACAACCGGTTGAGACACTGGAGGCGGCGTAGAGTCATCACGCGGGTGCAGTAAGTCGCCAAGAGGATTGGCATTCAGCGCTTGAATTGGTTCCAGGCGCGGCTGAGCGGCGCCACTCGGCGCATTCAACGCCTGGGCCACTTGCATGCGGGCATAGTCTTCATCAATGATACCAGGCATCTTTTCTGCTTTCGCTGGCTCATCTGTTGCAGGTTGTTCCTGTTCAATATGCGGGCTGTGTACTGACTCCTCTAGTTCCTCAAGTGTTTGGCCGGCGGCAGGAGCGACGTTCGTCGACAAGTCGGGAGATGTGCCAACAGGCGGTACACCGGCGAGTGGGGCAGGCACGTCACCGGATACAACTGGAGTTGCAAAGAGCGGCGGGCTGGAAACGGCCGGAGGCTCAGCTGATGGACCGGCCGGCGGCCGCGTATCAGGGAGTGGTAGCGGCTCGATCCGCGCTTCGTGCTTCGGTGCAACATCTGACGTCTCAGAAGCGTCGACTAGGAACGACCGGCTGGACGATGGCGGTTCGTCGTCATTATATGCATCAGTGAACGGGCTTTCATCTGGAGGCGTCCCGGATATACTGCTACCATTGCCCGGCTCTGGCATCGGTAACATTTCACGCGAACCAGTTTTCGGCGGCTCGGCCTCAGCTGGCTTTGGCTCTGGTTCCGGTCCGGCTTTTGGCTGGTCGTTCTCTTCAAAGAGCGCATGGTCAATCTCGAGCGTTCCATTGTCAGGCGACTTGGGGGCTGCACCGCCTTCAGACGGTTTGCCGCCTGCATCAGATGTCAGGCCGGCGAGTGACTGCCCGCCCTCTTCAAGTTTTGTCGCCACTAGCTGCTGGTTTGCGCCCGCAGCCATCAGCTTCCCTGCCAGATTCATCGTTTTCGGCGTTGTTTTATCGTTACTGAAACGCTTCGTTTCGGCAACGATACCGGTCAGGAGGGCTGTTGCGATCTGTTCATCGATTGCATCGTGGGCCATATCATCGGCCAGCTGCGAAACCATCTCAGAAATCGAACTCGCGCTGATCTCCTGCCAATTGAGCGACCCAAGGTTCCCGTTCGGTGTATTGTTAATACTAATGACGGCTGCATCATGCAGAATACGCCCGTGTGAAGCGACAGCCGTATCCAGCTCCTGCTGTTCGTGCGCACCGAGCGCCACGATGACGTCGACGTTGAAATCTCCCTGGCTGAACTCCAAATCATCCTGGGTAATACTGGTCCGGTACGGAGTAATAAAAATACGGACGACTTTATCTTCAACTTTGTACCGCAACTTGTCGGCTTTCGTTTTATCGAGCGCGATAATGAAATCGCGTAAAGAGTTCGGCGTTTTCTCGATAGTGTCTTCTGGCTTCAGGAATTCCATCGCGCTTGGCACTTCGCCACTGAAGACTGCAGTCGCATGTTTGTCCAGCTTGCCAAGTACCAGGCTTAACCCGATACACGCACTCAGGAGATCGACGTTCGGATTATTCCGAACGGTTACAAGAATGTTGTTGGCCTGTTTCAGCCGGTCAATGACTTGCTGTTTTACATCATCCATATATGTTTATTTTAACCTTTAGTGCAAAGCCTAGCATATAACCACGCTGCTTGTCTATAAGATATGGAGAGAGGAGGCCTGGACGGCCCTTTACAACCGTGTTCCATATCTGTTATAGTCAATCTGAATTCAAAAAAAATAAGTAAGGATTATCATGCCCATTATCAAGTCCGCCAAAAAGCGGGTACGTGTCGCCCGCAAAGCCGCAGTCCGCAATAGTAAGACCAAGCGCACCCTGCGTGGTGCCTTGAAGCTTTTTGCGAAGAAAGCAACGGCTGCTTCGCACGCCAGCGCCCAGAGCGCTGCCGACACCGCCGCCAAAAAAGGTGTCATCCACAAGAACAAAGCCGCCCGCATGAAGAAGCAGCTTGCTGCGAGAGCTAAGGCTGCCGGTGCCAAGCCGGCACTAGCTGCCAAGAAACCGGCTGCCAAACCTGCTGCAAAGAAGGTCGCGCCAGCGAAGAAAGCGACTGCTGCGAAAAAGCCTGTCGCCAAGAAGCCGGCCGTAAAGAAAGCCGCTCCTAAAAAGAAGTAGTCACCGTATGATTACTTTCTGCCGCCCCGCAAGGGGCGGTTTTTTTGTTCCTCTTTTAACGAACCAAGGGATTACTCTGCCCTTGATGAAAAGTGTAGAGTTTATTCATGGCACGAAAACATGGATAAGATTTCTGTCCACAGAGATGAAAGCGCTATGCGCTAAGCATGAGTAAATAATTCTGGAGCGCTTCATCAACATCAATCCCTTCGCGCTTGGAGCGCATATCAATAAGTAGCAAATCGGTAATAAGCTGCTTCAGTCGCTGAAGGCTCAGCCGGCGGACAATCGCCTGGCTCTTTTGGATCGTATACGGGCTCAGCTTTGCCTCAACAGCCAGGTCGCCCGGCGTCCGCTGGCCGGCAGTCATGAGCAGCGCCAGAATACGAAGCTGCCAGGTGATCATTGCCACAATCTGTGACGAGTCAACTTTCTGTGCCCGCTGGTCGCGGTAGAGCTCCAGCGCCCGTGCCGCATTTCCGGCAAAAGCCCCCTCCAGCAGGTCAAAAATTTTACTCTGCGGCGTTGCCTCCACCAATAGGTCGATTGTTTCGTGGCTAATCTGTGGATTATAGATGAGTAGCTTTGCGATCTCGCCCGCGATCAGCTGTTGGTTCGTGCCGACCCGAGTCACCAGATAGCGCGCGTCAGTCGTACTTAGCCGGCCACCCTGCTCATCGACCGCTTCGCTCACCCAGCGCGCCAGCCCCTGTTCATCTAACGCACTAAACATCTTCAAATCTGTCTGTTTCTGGAGCAGCTTGTAATATACCGAACGTTTATCAAGTTTCGGTTCAACAATAATGACATCCGTTGTCTCCGGCAGCTCCTTTAGAAGCGTTTCCACATGCTCAACAAACTGCTTGTTGCTCCCAGGCGCCCGGAGTACTACCAGCTTCCGCGCCGATAGAAACGGCGGGCTCTGGAGGCTTTCCTGCAGGCGCTCCAGGCCAACATCTTCACCGTCCAGCCGCTCAACTGCTATATCGCCGTGCTCGGCAACAAATGCTGCCGTCAGTTGATTCAGCTCGACACGTAAACCAAAGCCGTTTTCTCCGCTCAAACTCACAACCATCACCCTCATTATAGGGGATTCAGGCTTGGATTTTCTGGCACTTTGGGCAAATATGCGTTCCGCGACCGGCAACGCGGATTTTTAATATCTTTGTACCAGGATGGCGCGGGCAGTCCTGCCCTTCACGGCGGAAAACGTTGGCGAAACTCAGGTAGCTCCCTCTTTTGCCCTCGGCGTTGACGTAATTCTTGTCTGTCGAGCCGCCCTTTTCGATACTCAAGCGCAGCACCGTAACGAGCGCGGCGTGCAACTTCCGAAATTGTGCATCGGACAACTTTCCCACGAGCATCAATGGGTGGATTTTCGCCCCCCAAAGACTCTCATCGGCGTAAATATTGCCCACTCCGGCAATGACCGTTTGGTCCAAAAGTGCTGCCTTGATGCTGGTGTTTTTGCGCCGCAGCAGCCGATCGCGCAGAAGCCGCCAGGTAAAGTCCGCCTCCAGCGGTTCCGGCCCCACCTTGCGCATAAAATCAATATCCGGTACTGCCGCTGTCGGCAGTAATTTCATCCAGCCGAACTTTCGCTGGTCATTGAAGAACAGTGTGCCGCCATCGGTGAAATGCAGTTGGACGCGTGTCAACCGATCAGGCAGTTCACCAATCAGTGAATCGCTCGGATGCCCTGCTCCAAATCGAACACTTTTATTACGGTATACCAGCTGGCCCGTCATTTTTAGATGAATCATAAGTGTGTAGTTGCTCGATAGGTCAATCAGCAGGACCTTTGCCCGCCGACGTACGCCTATCACCGACGCGCCGATAAGAAATTGCCGGACATCTGCCTCAGCGTTTGGAAAGCTCTTCAGGATATCGGCCTTTACATCATGCACGATCTGGCCCGGCAGCAAGCGTTCCAGGCCGATACGGATTGTTTCCACCTCAGGCAATTCTGGCATACGCTCTCATTATAACTGTTAGAATATCTGTATGACCGATTCTCTCTTCGACATCCTGAGCCACAGAGATTTCAGTGAACCACCGGAAATCGCGGCGATCAAAAGCTATATCATCGAGCACTTTCAGTCCGAATCCGATGTCATAATCCGCGAACACGAAATTATCATCAGCGTACACAGTGCATCACTTGCCAGCACGCTGCGCTTTCATGCCCGCAAGCTCCAGCAAGCAGCCGGTACACAAAAACGCCTAATACTTCGGATCAGCTAAAGCTGGACGTTGCTTGTCAGCTTCAAGTAGTCAGGAATCTGCAGCCGGAATAATTGCCGGACCGCCGCCGCGTCACCGTGAAATGTCCCCGTGCCGCACGACGTATACCAATAGTGCTGAAGCGTATCACCGCTACCACCAATAATCTCAAAGATATAGCGGTCGCCAAGCGCGCACTGGCCGCGCTCATCTTTCAGTGACGGGTCATTATCTCCCTGCGTGTATCCGTTATGAGCCAGCGCGTGCAGGAAAGTCGCATACGCCACCGTGTTCATAGGATAGCTCTGCTGGCGCTCGACTTCACCGCTGTAACCGCGGGTAACCTGCATTGTCGATTCATCATTGCCGACCGTAATGATAATGTCGTGGTGTGTCGCGTCAGCGGCAACAGGAGAATCGATCGTCAGCTGCACCTTCGTATCAGTCCCAGAATAGCTATCCAGATTCATGGCAGTCGGAGCTTCGGTCGTTGGGCCAGACGTCAAGCCATGCACAATCAGAACAATGACCAATACAATCAGCCCGACCGCCAGTAAAAATGCTGCAATATAACGCGCCATGAAACTCTTGAAAACTCCTCAGTAATCATATTATTGATATCATAATCAGCCATGATTTGCAATGCCTCGGCTGCCGGTACCGACGACAAAGCGTACAATGGTGATATGCACTTACGCTATGAAACCGGCGTCGCCACCTTCGTCCAGTTCATCATTGGCGCCGGACTCAGCTTCATGACCGGCGTCGCTTCGATCATCAGTGGCTGCCGTGGAGCCAGCGGTGCAGATTGCATCACCAACACATTTGTATCGCTGATCCTGATCATTCTCACTATCGTAGCCTTCTCGTTTTTAGCCGGTCTGGGTTATGTGGCACAGGACCGTCGCAGCAGCCGGCTTGCGTTGGCGCTCATAGGATTCGAGTTGCTTGCAATGCTCATTTTCTTGTTCGACGCCCTGCACTCCCCGGATATTCTCAGTAAATTGATAAACTTTGTCTCGTTTGTCGTGGCGCTGTGGGTGCTGTACATTGCCTGGAAGCTGTACCGCGCTAAAGGCGCGCGAATCGTGCGCGCTCGCCGTCGACCGCACGCCCAGTAGGCATCAGGAGATCAGCGGCCGAAAATCAGTATATGTACCAGCGGACGTTTCGCCTTGCCCGTGAACATCCTGCGTATAAAGATCGAGATCGTGCTTGGCAACGTGCTGGATGCCACTTATATCTTGTTTATGATTAACTCCGGCATGGCCATCGCCGCCCGGCCAGAACGGCTGACCGGGGAGTAAAACATCATAGAAGCCCTGTATCGTGTTTACCTCAGTCATGTCTTCAAGCACGATCGTCAGGCCTGGGTACCGACGACTGATCTCGGCAACCGCCTTATTCTGTGCCTGGAACATCAGCGTCCATGCCCAGGTTGCAATTTCATGGCCGTACGGGATAGCGCTCAGGTCAAGGTAGTACCGGTTCGGGAAATTGGGGTCCACGAGGTCCGGCTTCAGCACGTGCTGAATGCGCGGGTCGTCGTTGCCGCCGGCAATCGCGCTAAATGGCACTCCGACAGCTTCGGGCGCACCGACATTCCACGTATATATATCATTCAGGACGACGCCTGACTTTCCTTGTTTCCGGCGCTGCGCATCCAGTGCGGCGACAATCGCCGCGCCAGCGACTAAATTGTCGTGGAACTGGTTGGCAATATCCTGCAGCCGTACGCCAAATACATCAATCGTCCGCTTAATATCCTGGTCAATGTGGTTACTCGTCGCTAGCCGAAAGATATCGCCCAAGATACTAACCATCTCGTCGACTGTCTTTGCGAGCCGACGTAAATCATCCAGACCGAATGTTTCGCGCCTCACAACAATGAGGTCATGTTCGCCCGCGTTCAGCACCCACTGCTGGAAATCCGGGTCTTGCAGCTGCTTGAGCACGCCGTAAAGGCCACGGGGATCTTCAATGTTACCGATACCACTATCGGCGCCTGGAATTGCACCGGTACGCACTTCAATCTTGTTAATGCCCATTGCCTGCTTACCCGTGTCAGTCAATGATTCGGCTGCAATTTGCGGCGACGAATGGGGCTGGTCGTACGGTCCGGTGTGGTCGTCCATCGTTCCCAGCGCATAGGTGTTGCTGGTACCAACCGCACCGATGCGGATGGTGACCGGGCCGGCGACACCACGGGCTTTCATAAAGTCACTCAGTCGAATAGAACGATGGATGTTATGTGCCGACGGGATGTTTGCCCGAAGTTGCTCAAGCTTTGGCAACGCACGGAATTTTGCCCGAATATAGGCATCGACGGAATCCTTGACATGCTTTACTTGCGTTAAGCGATCAAGTGCATAGATTGCACTGCCCTCTGTAAGCGCCAATACTACCACAGCACCGAGCTTCAGAAATGACAACCGCGACATATCATTTGCCGGTGCCTGTTCCGCGACCTCGGGCGGCGCAGGGGCGGACATGAGCTGCCCCATCTTCGCTACTTCGTCATCTCGTACAACGCGGCGGCGGTCAGCCTGCTCTGCTTCGAGCTGCTTTTCCTCTTGTCCGTGCTCGTCTTCGTATGCCATTACCGCCTCTGGATTACTGCCCGCCAGCTTGGATGCGTGATAACCTCCAGCACCGCCGCAGCTTTCTATACTTAGCTTACCCCACAAACTTTACGTCACACAAAACAAGACGATAAATTACAACGATATTTGAGCACTATTGACTTTGATGGTATAATATATGTATGACTAAAAAGAGTTTTTGGCAGATCTGGGAAACACTTACTGCAATGCGAGAGACGCATGAGAATAATCAGCCGGTTCATCCTGCCGACCGCATGCGTGAACTGCTCAACCAAGCAGGATTACCAGGAGCTGCAATCGAAGCAGCAAGGCATCTTGACGCTCTTAAAGAACTCGGGGCACTTGGCCAGGTTGTAATAGAGCATATGGGCCAGCCGAAAAGTGACACAAACTCAGCAACTGGAGCCGTACCCGATGAAACTCCTGTTTCATCCGAAGACGGCGTTATCGACATCACTCCCGACAACCAGCACCTGACCGACCACGAATAACAACTATTGTAGGTTTAATAGCTGCAGCCCTGTGTCGTCATCGTGGCTGCGGCGAACCGGCTGGTAGGTGCGATGGATGAATAACTCAAGCGTTGCGCCGACCACCAGATCTTTCACGTGCCCGCCGAGCGTTTTGTAATCATCATCGCCGAACACACCGTGCAGGTGGAACATTGGCTTGTCTGCTTCGTCATACGCAATATTGCCGGTTAATGACAAGGCCTCCATTTCCTGCGCGAATGTCTGCCACTGGTATTTTTTGGTATGCAAATTAAAGTAGCCCAGCGTTACTTCAGTCACCGCGCCGAGACCATTCACCCACGCTCCCGGTAGCTTCGTTTCAACAAAAAATTGTTCAAATATTTCACTCAATCTCTCGCCGCGCTCAAGACGAATCAAATCGTTATACCCATCAAAGTTATGTGTCATACCACTAGTATACTGCGGTTAGCTGCGTACCGGCTGGATTCCGAGTGCGGCCAAGCCGGCCTTTACTTGCACAACTGACGTATACAAAATAGCCTGCATGCCGGTAGCAACTGCACCGTCACAATACGCCTGCCGGTCATCAATAAATACACACTCATTCGGCGCTATGCCAAGCTTCTCGGCCGTCAGCTGATAAATTCTAACATCCGGTTTTGCGACACCAACGTCGCCGGAAGCAACCGCCACATCAAAATATTTCTCTAGTTCACCATCCGGAAACCGCACGGCCAAACTGCCGGGTAAAATATTGCTCAGTACGGCCGTTTTGTATTTCGGGCGCAACGTCAAAATGTAATCAAGTAGCGCCTGATTTTTCGCTTCGCCGTCCTGAATACGTTGCCGGTAGCCTTCCATCGTCAATCCGAGCAACGAAGCGACTATCGTGCGTGAGTTATCGGCACTTATTTTATTCTCCAGGGCGCTCGTTACTACGCGAACGATCTGTTTTGCAGTCTCCGGGTCGTGTTTCTCAAGCTCGTCGACAATCCCTTGCAGGGCATCATTCACGAGAACCCCAAAACAGTCAAAAATAACTGCCTTAATCATTGCATAGAACCATGTTTTAGTTCTTTTAAAAGCGCCAGTTCATAGCCACAATTTGTCCACGGCTCATGCCCAGCAACGATTGAACGCTGGATTTTGTCTATCGTGCGCCATGCGACCTGTGCTACTTCCCCATCCACGAAATGCAGGCGTGCTGTATCACCGTCCCAATGAGTCATAAATATGCCCTGGAATTCATTGTTGCCCACCGTTGTATTCAAGTACCTGAATGTCTTCCAGAACTGCAAATCCTTTGCGGCAACATCCAGCCCTAATTCCTCATGCAGTTCGCGAAGTGCTGTCTCAGCATATGTCTCGCTTGGTGCACAGTGGCCACCAAAAAAACATTCCCAGTAGCCCGGATTGAGTTCCTTTTGGTACGACCGCTGCTGGCACAATATGTTGCTACTATTCATAATCCAAATATGCGCCACCCGATGCCATACACTGTGGCCGTGGACCAATTTGCGCGGCACGGGCTGCAGCGGCCGGTCGTTTTCATCAACCACAAAAAATAATTCATCCGCGCTCGCTTGTTGCTGGTTCACAGTTCACCCCAGTTGTCGCCGATAGTGGTTTCGACTGTCAGCTTGACTGAGAGCGCCGGATAAATATTTTCCATCGTTTCTTTGAGTAATTTCGCGACTTGTTCGGCGTACTGCTCGGGGCACTCGACGAGGATTGAGTCGTGAATTTGTAGTAGTTGCTTGCAGTCCTGGTCAATCTTTTGCAATACTTCATCAACCCTTATTGCGGCAATCTTCATCAGGTCGGCTTCGGTGCCTTGGATCGGCATATTCATAGCAGCGCGTTCGGCGGCACTGCGCACCGCAAAATTACTTGAATGGATATCCGGCATCGGCCGGCGACGGCCGAACAATGTCTCCACATAGCCATCTTTGCGCGCCCGTTCTTTCAGATTGTCCAGATAGGCCACGAGTGGTTTGCGGATCGACATATATTCTGTAATAAATTTGTTCGATTGTTCGTACGTCATGCCGGTCGCCACCGCTAAGCCATGGGCGCTCATGCCGTAGATGATGCCGA
>CAZPPY010000008.1:1625-19003 GCA_964588575.1 uncultured Candidatus Saccharibacteria bacterium | reverse complement strand
GCCGACATGGCCCAGCGACAGGCGCTGGCTGAGGAGCAGCCTGAGCCGGACGCGGCGGCATGACATCCATCACTGGCTTTGGTGTCGTTTTTTGTCCGGATTGCGGCTGCGGTTCCATAATCATAAGCATTGTATCACGGCAAACGGTACTTGCCTGCCGTCTTTTGGATAAGGCCCTCGGCCGCAAGATCCCGCAGCACGCGCTCGCTTCGCTCGTCCGCCAAACCTCCGAGGAGATCATCCACGTCCTTCGGGCCCCCGCTTAGGAGCGCCAATACCCGACCGCGGATCTGTCTGAGCGACCCGTCAAATGGCGATTGCCTGGTATACGACTTGCTCGCCCGCGACGCATTGCCAACCGTCCCCTTCAAATGCGATCCAAAGTCCATGAGCGCCCAGTACCACTCGCGCGGATGACGCGTATCCAGCGTTTCGACCAGGACTTCACGAATGGCATGATCCGGTACATGCACTTGGTCACTGAAAAAGTGGTTGATATATGCCGTACGGATGTTTGTTTCGATGAATACAGCCGGCTCATTATAGGCGTACGCCCGGATGGCGCCAGCCGTGTTTGCGCCAATACCCGGCAAACTCTCGAGCGCTGCTTGGTCGTTCGGCAATACACCTCCGAATTGGCGTATGGTTGCCTGTGCAGCCTGCCAAAGGTACTTTGCCCGACGATTATAACCGAGGCTCTGCCAGGCAATGAGTACATCACCAAGCGGCGCGGAGCCCAGCGTCCTGATATCGGGAAAACGCCAGAGGAATTCAGTGTATTTCGGGACCACCCTTGGCACCTGTGTCTGCTGCAACATTACCTCCGAGACCAGGATTTTATATGGATCAAACGAACCGTCAGGTTCAGGCAAGCGCCACGGCAAAGCGTGCCTGCCATGCTGTCGGTAATACTCCCAAACGGCCGCAATAAAGTTTTTATGCATTTTCCGTAGCATCCATACGCGTTAGTTAGTATACAATTACAGGTAAGATGTTCAGCTATTTGTGGCTACTGCTCAAGCGGTTTGCCACCCTAATTCCCGGCATAATTGTTGCATACATTTCTGCCCGGGCGATTGTACCGTACTTCAACCACCTTCTGCCGGTTGTGCTAGCCGTGTTCATTACCTATGTACTGGCTGCCTACGCGCTTATCCCGGCAGTTTGGCGCCTGCTTCGTATACTTATTCCGACGAAACACATGCCGCTCTATGCGATCACGCCTGACGGCTTTGCCTCTGATCCGCTCAACATCGGCCTCGTCGGCTCCCGCAAGCAACTTATTGCCGCTATGGAAGCTGCGGGCTGGCACATTGCCAAGCCTACGACGCCGCACACGATCATCCAAACCATTGTCAGTATCATGCTCCGGCGTTCATTCAATGGTATGCCGCTCAGCAATTTATACCTCTTCGGACGCAAGCAGGATATCGGTTTCGAGTCAGAACTGCTGGAAGACGGCCGGGGACATCGCCACCACGTACGCTTTTGGGCGACCACGCTTCGCGATATACAGGATATCGATACTGCGGAAATCACAGTCTTGAGCCACAAAGAACAGGTGCTAGCCGATCGCCTCTTGTGGGCGGGCGCCGCCTCCCGGGATATCGGCATCACATTCGCAAAAGGCAACCTCCAACTGACTCATGCGGTCGCCGCCAACACAAACCGTGAACGCGAACTCATTGTGCACCAGCTTGAAAAGAAGGGCCACGTCGAGCAGCTATCAACTATCAGGCTATATAAGCCGTATGGCTTGCCAAACTTCGCCTGGTCGCGCTCCCTGCAAACTGATGGCAAGATGACAATCCTCAAACTGAAGCCATAGATTTGATTTGCAGCAGATAAAAATAGGTGCTATAACGGTGGCACAATGGCCGCCGAATCAGCGCGATACCGAAACACCGCTGCTCCTGAAGCCGATATAAACCTGAGTGATGGCTCACGCCTGCCGGCATGGGAAGACCAGGTTGCACAGGGGCTCGCCGGTGATGCACGGCTTGAAGATATGGAGAGCTGGGAAGGCCGGCCACCGCTCCAGGACCTGCTGCGGTTACCCGGCTTCAATGGCGCTCTGCGCGATATACAGATCGTCCCTTTCGACGATCCGAAGCAGGAGCTCCTGGATGCGGTTGCCCGAAAAGCCACGTTCGCGCACGGCGATTATACCCGGCCGCACGGCAAATTGAGCGAAATACCCGCCAACAATTTCAAAGGCTACTTATTAGTCGCGACCGCGACAAGCTCCGCACAGAGCGCCGCCGGCAGCCAGGGACGAGTTGGCGATATATACGCCGCCGTTTGGTACGAGCTCAAATTTCCTTCGGCCAAAAATAACCGGCCGTTCGATGTATGGCGTTATATGCTAGAGCCTTTGACTGACCGTGCGGCTTTCGAATTACTACTTGCCCGTTCACAACACATTGGCCGCACCGTTACCGGGCACGCTATTGCTCACCCACTGCCCGGCGGCACGATGAGCACCAGCCAGCGCAAAAGTCGACATGCCTTCCCTCCAAAGATATAGGACGACTACAGGCCGCCGTACCCGCCACCGTAGCCATAGAAGCTGTTCTGTGGCTTGTAATAGTCGGAAATCTTGAGCGGCGTACCGCCGGCGGCCGGCATGACATACAGCTCGCTGCCGCCTTTTTGAACCAGCAAGTAGTTGTCTGTGTACCAGCCGTATGGTGCGTATGGGCTGAGGCTGGCGATCTGTGTGCCGTTATTACCGGCGTCATCACCGGTAAATAGCGTATTCTTGCCGTCGCGTAGCTGGCTCCAAAATGTCGATTTACCAGTTGGTGACAATAGGTAGGTTGCCGTGCTTTGCTGCGCTTGCCCATATGTCGCGTCGGTAATTGTGCTACTCTGCGTCACGCTGTTATTGGCGTATTGATATGAGTAGTAGACCGATGGCTGCGACTGAACCGATGATTGAACGTACAGCGTCTCCGGCTTCGGCACCACAGCCGTTAAGCCGGTATAGGTCGTGCCGGTTGGCAGGGTAATGTCGCGCAAATCTTTCTTGCCAGTACCGTCGGCTTTGACGCTTAGGATGGCGTTCGATTGTCCACTAATCGTCAGACTGGTATTGGCATAGTATGCCGACCACGCTAGGCCATAGACGACGCGGTCATCGACAAGATTCACGAATCCGATGGTCTGATAGATATAGTTCCCTGCGGCCCCCTGCGCACTTGTCTGGTCAATGGTTGCCCCCTTGGACGCGTCAGCACTGTATGTCTTGAGTAATGTCAGGCCCGGCTGCCACGGCTGAACACCATCCACCTGTGCCTGATATACAAAATTATGGTCACCCCAGCCGATTGGTGTCAGTTCGGCGCCCGTACTATCGATCGTCGTTACTTGATTATTATTGGTATTGATCAGGAATAATTTGGCATGATTACCGCCGTCACGCTTGCTGAGGAGCGCTAGATACTGCCAGTCACGGGACGCCAGGAGCACCGTATTCGCATTGTCTTCAGAGCCAGTGCCCGCCAGAACCGTCTTGCGGTCCGAGCCGTCCAGATTTGTCGATACGACGTCGATCTTGCCGCTCAGATTCGACAGGAAGTAGACGCGGCCGGCCGGCACAATGGCAAAGGTATTTGCCGGTACAGCATCGCTTGTTATCTGTACCATTCCGGCCAATGTCGTGTAACTATCTGCCGAAACGGTCACGGGTTCTGTTGGATCCGTCGTCGGCAACACCATACTGACCCCACCTGAAGCATCGGTGATGGCTTCGGTACCAGCCGCCTTAACCGATGCATTCGGCACGGGCTTACCGGAAATCTTGTCGATGACTTTGATCGGCACCTGCCGGCCAGTTGCAATGAGTGTGATGCTGATTGCGTTATGGCTGGTACTGATGCCGACAAAAATATCTTTGTGCGCTGTCTGGTAGTACTTCTTGCTGACCGTTACCGTTCCCTTGCCAACCGGCACCGTGAACGCTGCCTTGCCTGTGCTATCGGTCGTCAGATGTATCCCATCAAGTGTGACACGCACACCGCTCACCGGCGCGTGGGTCGTACTGTCTAGTACCGATACGTCGTATGCCCGCTTCATCATAAGCGCCAGCAGCGGGTATCGGGACTGCGGTACGGCGGCAATGATCCCTACTATGACCAGTATTGTCAGCGGTATGGTGAGCCACTTCTTATGCCAGTAGCCGCCAAAGAAGCGCTTCAACGGGTTTGTTGATGGTGTTTTCGGCTGCGCCGGCGCCTCATCTGCCGTTTCTGGTTCCAGCACATCGCGTTCAGGCTCGTCGGATTCAGCCATTATGCCTGAATCGTCAGTCGCTTCAGGGGCTTGTAAATCTTGCGGTTCCGCGGCTGCCGCCGGTTTTGGGCGGGGCGCCGGCGGCGTAAGTGCAACTGGCGTGGCGGCTTCGTCGCTGCGGACCTGAATTGTAGTTCGGGCCATTGATGATAGTTTTGCCGCCGGAATATTCCCGGGCAGTGGTGGCGCCGAAGGAGTTACATCCATACTTCGGGTATTCGGCTTTCTCAGCATATCGTCCATAACGTATTCCGCTTATCCTGTATGCCCCCTATTGTACGGCCTCTAGGCATGCTTTGCCAGCGCTCATTCAAACGGTACTATAAGAGAATATGCAACCTACTACCCAAACAACGCTCAAGCGTGCAGCCAGGCACTTACAGCAACGTGACGCTATTCTGGAACCAGTCATCGAACGCTACGGGTTGCCCGATATCATCCCGCATACGGATTATTATCGCGAACTGGTGGAGTCAATCATCGGGCAGCAGCTCAGCGTGAAAGCAGCGCGCAGTATTCGCCAAAAGTTCGTTGGTTTATTTGGCGGTACCTTTCCTGAGCCGGAAGCAATTCTGGGTAAAACACTGGACGAATTACGTACCGCCGGCTTATCGCGGGCCAAAGCGGCATATGTCAGCGATCTGGCGCGGCATGTCGCCGGCGGAACTATCCGCTTTGATGCCATTGAATCCAAAACGAACGACGAAATTATCACCGAACTAACCGACATCAAAGGTATTGGAGTCTGGACGGTGCATATGTTCCTCATGTTTTGTATGGGCCGGCTGGACGTACTGCCGGTCGGTGACCTCGGCATTCGGAATGGCATTCGTGCGCTCTATGGTTTTGAGCAGCTGCCGACGCCGGCCCAAATCATCGATCTTGCCGCCGAAAATCACTGGCATCCATACGAATCCGTCGCCAGCTGGTATGTCTGGGAATCGCTCGACAACAAACCAAAGGACTAGGCCTGCGCAACAGCAAGGAGCACAATGCCCCCGACAATAATGAGCGTCGGGGCAAGTTTGTTGCGAATCTTCTCTTGAAAGAAATAGCGGCCAAGGAATGACGCAAATAACAAATTCGTACTGCCGACGGCGCTTACGTAAACCGGCAGCGCAAGCACGAACGCCAGGTTCTGAGAAATTGTCTGAATAATATCCAGGATGCCGATTGGTACCAATAGCCGCAGTTTCTGCCACCGAAAGATTGTCGAAAACTCCCGCCTACTAGAGAAGTATGCAATCGGCAGGAATGTAATCGCCCAAATAGGCTGGAAAAATGCCGTATAAAAGGTGGCATTCGAATGATCGATCCCGAGTTTTTGAAATGCCGTCACCCAAGCCCATAAGAATGCAGCCAGCAGCATGTATTGCACGCCTTTGTCGCGCTTGATAGCAAAGAACGGCGATAGCAAATGCCTGGTATCGTGGTCGAAGTTCAGAAAGTAGACCCCTATCACGACGACCAGCACGCCGACTAAGCCAAGCGGGGAAGGAAACAAGTGGTTGACAAGGAGCGAGACACCGACGAGAAATACCGGCGACAATGACAGCATAGGAATGGCCAGCGACAGGTGCGTATACTTTAGAGCTTTGATATACAACAGCAACGCTGCCGAATCAACCAACAGGCGTCCAATGATTGCCGCCCAGAAAACGCCATCAAGTCGTACAGGCCCATGCGCCAGCGACACCACGAGCAGTGGCAAATAAAAGACCGAGGTGACCGCCAGGATGCTCCAGACAATGAGCGCCTCACCGACGTGCAGTGTACTTTTCTTTTGCAGCACACTCTCAAATGACAGACCCAAGGCGTTTATAAGCGACAAAATGATCCACATGAGAGATATCACGCCGTCCTAGCGATAACCCGCACCGGAGCGCCGTCACCTGCTACCTTCAGTGGCAAGGCATACAAGTCAAACTGCTTGCCAATGAGCGGCCGAAGGTTTGCGAGGTTTTCAATCAGTAGTATATCGGCCCCAAGGAGCGCTTTGTGCACCAGAAAATCTTCATCAATATCAAAACTGCCGGCATCAATGCCTGCAAGTGCAACCTTGCGGTCAATCAGCAGCCGGACCGTTGCCTCATCAGGCACTAAATAATCATGCCAGTATCGCTCTTCATAAAAGTATTCACTTGCGCCCGTATAGAAGCAGACAGCGAGGCCATCACTATGCAGTTGCTGCGCGATACTTTCGGCAGTAAAGCCATCGTGAACATCGATACAAACTCCCCTGGCTAGGAACCGCTCCAGGGCATACTCATCCAGCCGTTTGCCCGATTCGATCATATGCGCGGCGGCATCAATGTGCGTGCCGGTATGCGTACCAATATGGAGATCAGTCACGGCAAAACCGTCTTTCGCCAACGTAGCGACTGCCGCTAACTCCACGCGCGGATCGCCGGGGTATACCGGCATGTCGGCGCTCACGGCTCGCGTCAGGTCATGCAACATGCCCTGATTGTACCATGCAGCTTTCGGCAAAATACTTTCGGTCGTCTATACTGTCAGGTGCACAATTTCAGCATGTGCGAGATGCACGTAGTCGGCGTACTTCATCTTGATCGATATATTATGCCGGCCAGGGTTAAAGAAGATTTCCTTATTCTGGCTCAGGCTTTGATCAACCAGTGTACGTAAACCAGCAATGACGCCAAGCGGATAGCACGAGCCGATTTTGCAGCCCATGTGTGTTTCGACTTCTTCCGGAGTAGCAAAACGAATACTTTTCGTACCAAGATAATCTTTCAACCGCCGCGAGTCAGCTCGTTTGTCGCCCGGCAGCACAACCAGCACAAAATTATTTTCTTTTGTCTTGAACAACAGCGCCTTGGCGGCCTGCGACATACTCACGCCGCGCACTGCCGCTGCTTCCTCGCTGGTATGAACCGGTTCGTGCTCAAATTTTTCGTACGCAATATGCGCTTCATCGAGCAATCCCACGATTGCGTCATACGGATCCTTCATCATAGTAGCTCCTAGTCTTTTGAGAACAGTTTCTGAAATGTTTGCAGGTCGTGTTTGATACCGGGATGTTCGACAAGCGCAATCGCTTCATCGAGTGAAAGCCATTTGTAGGCGTCGTGCTCGGGCGAGAGCGTAACGTGCTCTTGGTCAGTCAACACTGCAAAGGTGACAGCGCGCACTTCGTTTTCGGCAGCTCTCGGCCCACGCATAAACTCAAACACACTTACTGGATATTGAATTTCAATCGAAGCAATACCCGTCTCTTCTATTACTTCACGCCTGAGACCATCGCTAAACGATTCAAACTGCTTTATGCGCCCAATGGGAAACTCCCACACGCCACCACCGTATTCGGTCTTGGCACGGTGAATCAAGAGGACCTTATTCGTACCCCGCAGATGTATGATGGCGCCGCAGGCAACTTGAAATCGTCCTTCATCGTTCATCTATAGTCTCCTTCTGTCAGTTCTTCCGGAATAATACCAAGCATTTCATGAATGATACTGCCAAGTTCGCTGGCCAGAACCGGTTTGCGAACAAAACGATCGGCTGCTGTGTAGTTTTCCTGCGTTGGTGAGGCACCTGTCAACAATATCGTCAGTAATTCTTTTTCCCGTAGCCGGCGCACGAGCGCAAGTCCGTCCACGTTGCCGATGCCGCTGTCAACAACAGCAATATCAAGCCCGGCTTCAGTCACCCGGTTTGCCAGTTCGCGTTGCTGTAATTCCGCCGCCGGACTCAAGCCATCTATATCAAATCCAACGACTCGAAAGCCACGAAGTGCCAGCCCACGTGCAAGCGCCTCTACCAGGTTCCATCTGTCGTCCACTATACCGACAACCGCTTGTTCATCACCCTTAGTGGCAATCCGCCACATGTCGTACAGGCCATTCACATGCGTTCGGATTGGTTCGCATTGGCGCATATTCATTATGCTACGGCGCTACGCGGTTGATATCGCGGGGGAAGAGCGTGGCTTCCTTGACGTTGCCGAGACCGATGGTTTTCTCGACCAGGCGGTCAATCCCAAAGCCACAGCCACCATGCATTGGCAGGCCGTATTTGAAAGCTTGCAGGTAGTATTTGTAGCCTGGATGGGTGACGTCCAGTCCGGCTTTGGTCATTTGCTCGATCATCTTTTCATAGTTGTTTTCACGAAGCGGACAGGTCGCAATTTCCAAACCGCGGTAGAGCAGGTCGGCCCACAAGACGACGCCTTTTTCTGCATCAACCTTGTGGTAGAACTTCGCTGCTTCAATCGGAAACTCAGTCGCGTACACCAGGTCAGAACCAAGCTCCTTGCGGGCATATTCACCGATCCAGCGCTCTTCGTCGGGAATTAGATCTTTCTCTTTGGTCGTATCCGTTTTTGTCGCCTTGAAGTACATGTCGTGGATTTGGGCGATCGTGAAACGCGGGATTTTGCCGTCTGCCGGCAATTTAAGTTCCGGCGCATTCAAGCTCTTCAGCTCATCCCCGTGCTCTTCGTAAATTCTTTTCAGCGCGTTTTGCGTCATGTCGCCAACCATATCGAGCACTTCGTCGTGCGACCGGACAAAACCCATCTCGATATCCAGCATCGTCAGCTCGGTCAAGTGGCGTGTCGTGGCGCTGGGTTCAGCGCGGTATGAATGACCGATTTCGTACACGCGCTCAAACGCGCCGACCATGATCTGCTTATAGAATTGCGGGCTCTGCGCCAGCACGACATTCCGGCCAAAATATTCGACGTTGAAGACTTCCGCGCCGCCTTCGGTTGCCCCGGCGAGGATTTTCGGCGTGTCAATTTCCACAAATTCATGCGCGTCCAAAAATTCGCGGATATAGCGCGTCAGCGCGCCGCGGATCCGAAAGATCTTTTGCTCAGCCAGGTTGCGAATATTGAGCACCCGGTATTCAAATAATGTGTCGAGGTTTTCTGCCTTGTGCAGAATTGGCTTATCGATTTCGATTGGCGGCTCGTCCGTTACCGGCACCAACACCGCCAGGCTCACATCGTGCAGCTCTGCGCCGCCCGGAGCGCGCGGCTCTTCAACCACCGTGCCGTCCACCGCCAACACGGTACCGATCTGCATGCCGCGCAACTTCTCTATTTCGTCTTTGTTGTCGATCACCACTTGGGCGAGCCCGCGACGGTCACGGACATTTATGAAAGTCAGCCCGCCAAGTAATCGCTTCTTGTGTAGCCACCCTTCGATATGTACTTTTTTGCCAATATGGCCCTTGAGATCACCACTCAGTATTCGTTCCATTGTAGATTTCCTTATTTTGTTAGATGTGGCTGAGGCGGGGTCGGGTGCGCAGCAATCAGCGCCGGCTAATGACTGCCGACCCGGGAATTCATATTGGAGTTATCTAAGCACATCATAATTATCACTATTCTACCACTTCTGGCGTATCTTTTGATATTTTTTCTTCGGGTTGCTCAGCTTTTTCTTTCGTGTCGTGCCGATGAACAACCGCTGCCCGGTCGTGGTGATGTCCGAATGCTTCGTGCTCTACCGCCCCCGAAAGCTTTTGCAAGATATCACTCAGCGTAATGATGCCGACATATTCGTCCATCTTATTCACCACAATGAAAAGGTGCTGGCGCGTCTCGTAAAATGCCCTCAGCGCTTGCGGTAGTGTATCCTGCTCATGGACATACGCCACGTGCGAATCAAAGCTGTCACGGACCTTGCCGTGATGACGGAGGTCGGCAACCTGATCGATGGCGAGTGTGCCGACTACGTTTGCCTGCTTGCCTTCATACACCGGGAAGCGCGGGTGTCCGGTTGTATGCAATTCTGCCAGCAGCACCGGGCTAATATCATCGTCGGCACTGACCGATTTCACCCGCCGTGCCGGCACCACCACGTCAAGCACCCGGAAATCACCGAATTGCAGCGCGTTCCGCATAAGTTCCAGGTCCCGTTCGCTCATCCGGTTATCACTCTGGTGCTCTTGCCGCTCAATCAAATCAAGCACATCCGCGCGTTCATATACCCCCGTATGTTCATACGCATGGTACCGGCGCAAAATATGCACTGCCCGCTGTGCCACAGGGTGCAGCACGTGCAAGGCATGTACGATTGCGGGCGTGCAGGCCATTGCCAGCCAGGCGCCCGCTGGCGACAGGCGCGTCCGTGGCAGCCAGGCGTAAGCAGCCATAAAGACGAGCGAAATGATAATGAAACTAATAAGCGGCGGCACCGCGCCGGCCAAAACAACAAATCCGGCGGCGGCACCGATAGCAATACCGACAAAAAGCAGCAGCCGCAGCTCCGCCCCATACGCCGCCGCTTGGTACAACACGCTTGCCACATGGTCGCGCCGGGCAGCCTGGCGCTTCAATTCACGGGATGGGAGGTAGAAATAAGCTTTTTCTAAGGCTGCTGCCAGCAAGGCAAGTAACACTAGGATAGTTGCGGCGGCAAAAGCAATCATTACACATATATCGTATCATTACCGCCGCCGGCAGGTGCGGTATACTGAGGTAAGTAATTATTTGCCGGAGGAGGCGTTTTTCATGTCGAAACAATTCTGGATTGCATTGCTGGCTGTCGCCGCCATCTTTGGCGGTATTGTCGTCGTCACAAACCATAATAAGCAAGGGGCGGGCACGACGACCAACGCCCAGCCAACCAATCATGTGGAGGGCAGCAGCCCTGAGGGCGTCAAGCTTGTCGAATACGGCGACTTCGAATGTCCGGTTTGTGACAGCTTCTTCGCAACGACGAAGCAAGTCGCCGCAATATATAACGACCGCGTCGTCTTCCAGTTCCGCCACTTGCCGCTGACATCAATCCACCAAAATGCATTCGCCGGGGCACGTGCTGCAGAAGCGGCCGATAAACAAGGTAAATTCTGGCAGATGCACGACTTGCTGTACGAGAACCAGACGGCATGGTCGCAGTCCAGCGATCCGCTACCGCTTTTCGACAACTATGCCCGAAGCCTTGGTCTGAATATCACCAAATTTGACACTGATTACGCCAGTGATGTTGTGAACGGCGCGATCAATGCCGATATCAACGAATTCAATAAGACGGGCGACCAGATGGCTACACCAACCTATTATCTCGACGGCAAAAAACTAGAAAACACGCAGCTGATCGACAGTACTGGCAATCCGAGCGTTGCAGCTTTCTCTAAGCTGATCGACGCCGAGCTAGCGAAAAAAGCAACCAGCGCGAAGCAATAATTTCTTAGCACAGGGAACGGCAGCTATTTGTTCCCTTTCGCGGGAACCGACGACATACTTTTGGTATTGCCCAAAAGTATGCAAAAGGCTAGGCCACGGCTCCGTGTCCTTGGTGCAGTTGTAAAAACCTATAACCGGCCTGCGCGACTCCTCGCCTTCGGCTTCGTCAAACATGCTCGGCCTGGTTAGGTCATAGGTTTTTACAACAGACAGCCTAGGGCCACTCCGGTGTGGCCATAAACAACCACGGAGCTAGCGCTATTCATAAAGTACTAGGCAAAGCCTTGCCTAGTACCGCTTAATTGGGAAGAGCAGGAGCGGTCCCGCTAAAAGCGGGATACGAATTTATTTCGTAAGCGACGATGAGAAACCCAAGCCGGAGGGTCCCCAAGCTTTGCTTGGGGCCGCGCATGGGTGTCTCATGGACTAGTACTCCAAAAACTGCGCCCAATTGGGGCGGAAGACACTGACGTGGACGCGTGAGGGTTTCGTATCGATGATTTTTATTTTGACTGGCATTTTGTTGTTGCTCCTACCAACACGTAACATACCGCCCTGACGCCGAAAAACGCCAGAACAAGCCTGTTATTTTTACTTTTGTTAAGTTTTTGTCTCACGTATGGGCGGCTCTCGCATCCGCCAATGGTGTACATTGCTAGTGTACGAATCGTGTTTGTGCTTGTCAATAGAGTTTATGGATCAGCAGTGCGGCCGCACGCTAGCCAGCAGCGGGCAGGCCTTCGCAGCACTTGGTCGGCGTTTTGCAGGCTGGACACATAAAATGCCCATGAACCGGTTCAATCGGATAGTAGCCGCACGCATCGCAGAAAAATTCCGGCGACTGTTCGGCAACCAGCACCCGATATGGGTCAATATCTTCAGCGTTTTTGATATCTTCATCCATACCAGTCAGTATAGCGCCCTATGGCAGGCATGGTATACTACGAACATAAGCAGTACATAAAAAATAAATACTGAAAAATAGATGGTAACCGACAGCATATTTCTGCAACTGAGTATTGTGATCGTCATTGGCGCGGTTGTATCGGTGATAATGCGCATCTTACGGCAGCCGCTCATCTTGGGTTACATTTTTACTGGCGTGCTGGTTGGGCCGGCAGCTTTCAATCTGTTACGGCTCGATACCTTCGACTCGTTCGCCAATATTGGCATTACCCTCCTGCTTTTCATCATCGGACTCGGTATGAACGTGTCGGTCATCAAACGGCTGGGAAGTACGGTATTCATCGGCGCGCTCGTAGAGTTTCTGACCATCGGCTCGATCGGCTTCGTCGTTGGCAGCCTGCTCGGCTTCACAAAGGCGGAGGCTATGATCACGGGGTTATGTCTTTTCTTTAGCAGCACGATTATCATCGTTAAGATCCTGACGGATAAGAAAGAACAAAACCGGCTGCACGGCCAGATTGCTATCGGTATCATCCTGCTCGATGACATTGTAGCGACCCTGGCACTGCTGTTTCTGGCGGCAGGCAAGGGCAGCGGCACCCACCTGTCGCAGTTAGGCCTGCTGGCACTGCAAGGTGTATTGCTGGCCGCGTTCATGATTATTATGAGCACTGTCCTGCTGCCGCGTATCGTGCATTTTGTCGCTAGTTCCCAAGAGATGTTGTTCCTGTTTGCCATCGGCTGGGGCTTCGGCGTCGCCACATTATTCGAACTTGCTGGCTTTTCTATTGAAATCGGCGCCCTGTTCGCCGGCGTTTCGCTGGCCGGACTGCCCTATGCCCAGGAGATCGAGGCCCGGCTAAAACCCCTTCGTGATTTCTTTGTCGTATTATTTTTCATCGTACTCGGCAAAAGCTTGACGCTCGGCGGCATCTCGGCAGCAATCGTGCCCGCGCTCGCTTTGTCGGCAGTCGTTATTCTGCTGAAGCCGGCGACCATTGTGACCACGCTTGGTGCGCTCGGCTATAGTAAGCGTGTGAGTTTCATGGCCGGCATTAATCTATCACAGATCAGTGAATTCTCTATCGTGCTGGCTGTCCTTGCTGCCAGCACCGGCGTTGTCGGCAAAGAATTCAGCACCATCATTACTCTGATCGCCATCATCACCATTGCCAGTTCGTCATATCTGACGCATTATGATAACCTGCTCTTCAAGCTGTTCGGCCGCTGGCGGCTCAAGCTATTTGAACGCACCAGCCATGATGAGCGCAAACGAGCACCCGGCTATCAGCTCGTACTCATCGGCTATAACCGCGGCGGCGACGAATTTATCAAGACGTTTCAGCAGCTGCACCGGCGCTATGTCGTTATCGACTACGATCCGGTAACGATTGACCAGCTGCAGGAAAAACATATTCCCTGCCTCTACGGCGACGCAACGGATTCTGAATTATTGGACGAAATCGGCATCCATACGGCGAAGCTGATTATCAGCACCGTTACTGACTTTGAAACAAACTCGCAGCTGGTGCGGCATCTGAACATCCTGAATCCGGAGGTCGTGATTGTCTGCAATGCCAACAGTTATGAGGAAGCGCTGCAGCTGTACGAGCTCGGCAGTAGCTATGTCATCATCCCGCACCACGCCAGCAGCGAACACTTAAACTCACTCATTTTGCGCAACGGCATCGACCGGCGGCACTTCGACCGCTACCGATCACGACACCTCCAGAAGCTGGAGACCGAACATCCCCTTTCGGTGGCTGAAGAAGCCGCTTAGGCTGCCTTCAGCTTGGCACAGCCGCAACTGCCGAAGATGTGTGTCTTGGTAATGCGTGTCCGAACATTCTTGGCGCCACAGAGGGGACACTTTTTAGAAATGAAGTCACATTCGCTGTCATCAGCAGTTTTGCTGGATTGGCCGCTCCATTGTTCCTGCGCCAATTTCGCGGCATAGGCATCGGCCGGGCATGAGAATGATCGTGCAGTTTGCTGGGCTGCCGCGCGTTCGCGGGCATAATCTTCGTGTTTACCCTCTGTCAGGAGCTGCCTGCCGAACGCTATGTGGGCTGCCGCTTCAGTGCCGAATACCCGCGGATCAATCGACGTGTCGGTAAACGCCCTGCCCACCAGTGCCCACTGCGACCATTCATGCAAGCGTCGCGTCGCGTCCAATGGCTCGTGAAACGTATGCGCCTCGGCCACGAGCTCGGCGACAATCTGTTCCACCATCGGTTCCAGCTCCTGCTCGCGGCGCCCACACTCCACGAGATATGCCTGATAATCCTGCCTTGGCTTATCTTGCCCGAAGAACGTGCCATGCACATCATCATACATTTCGACGATATCAATGACACCGCGGGGAATTGAGGTATTATCGACCACTAACGGTTGAGCCAGTATATCTGCTGCCGATAGTCCGTCGAATGACCGGCCGAACCGCCTGGCAACTGTCCGGACTGTATCGATGTCATGACGAACCGCATCAGGCATGTTCCGTCCCGCCACGAAGGCTGACTCTTCAAATAGCCTGCCGTGTTTGTCGCGGCCAACAATCTGGATAGCACAGGTCATCGTATCCGGGAAAAAACCGATGTTCTCCGCATCTGATTCAGTCATATTATCCGGCGCGCAGGAAAAGGTGATGATTGACTGGCCGCTGTCCAGCAAGCCAAGCGCCTCCTGGATCGCAAACCCGTTATATATTTCATGGCGCGTCCGCTCCTGCATCTGCCAGCCACGCGCCGCGTACTTCCAGGCATTGCGGAACACATCTTCCATGAGCTGGCCGTGCTGCCGGATGCGCCCGTAGGAATCGACGTCCAGGTGCGGTTTCATAACGATACCAGCCTTGATTGACCGCTCCATAACGTCACGGAGGACATTTGCGTGAACAACGCGCCGCGCTTCCGGTTCGCCCATAGCCGCATAACGGATAGCGTCCATTAACGTTGGATAGGTGCTTTCCGACTCATCATCTTCTAAAAGTGCATGTTCTACCGCGACACGACCGAGTGGCTGGATAATACGCTCCGCGGCCTCACGCGCCCGTTCGTCAGTTGGCAAGTCATGCAAAAGCAGCGCAGGAATAATACCCCCGGCCACCTCCCGTTCCAATGTTGCCGCTCCTGCTGTCATAGCCGTCCTGGCACGGCATCCTGTACAACGAGAAGCTTCAGCACGATGCGCCTGAGCGCTGCATGCAATCCAAACAAAGCAGCTGTAAAGAATAGGTCGCTAAGGAGCGTATTACGGAAAAACGGTATCGCCATCGCGTAGCAATCCATGAGCCCGCTCCACGAATGTACATACATACCAGTGAAAGCCCAAACTGCAAAATTCGTAATTATGAAAAAGGAGATTGATGCCCCCGTTGTCAGCGCCACTCCCCGGGCAATCGACGGTTTTCGTAGCCATAGGCTGCCAGCCAATGCTGTCAATACGTAGCATCCCCAGATGATCGGCATGATATCGTAAAAGCCAATAATCAAATCAGAAACTACGATTGCGATAAGCGGTACCCACAGCGCCAATTTGCGCGGCAGCACGGCGCCCCCGAACAGCGCAATGGCTGCTACCGGCGCAAAGTTGGCCGGATGGGGCAGAATTCGAAAAGCAACAGCGAAGATAAGCAGGGTGCAGGCAATACCCAGTGGCGCCCCTCTACTGCTCATAGTTGCTCCAGTTTCCATTCGAGTACATCGCTGTTTTTTGTCTGATACGCTCCTGCACCGATCTCCGACATTTTGCTATTCACATAAAATGTCCAATACTTCGGCCCGTTACCGTTGCTGCCATTAATTGCCACCACAATATCGCCGAACGCATAGTGCTTAGTTTTTACTATCGCTTGCTGCTTCAACAGCGTTAGCGCGTCGACGCCATTTTTGCCATGGTACGTAATTTCTGTCAGCTGGTGCTGCGTGTTTGTAGTCAGATGCACGCTACTCGCACGTTCGTGCACGACCAGCGCCGTACCGCCGCCTATGCCGACGACCGCCACAATAGCGGCAACGATTAGGTTTGTTTTGCTGAGAACTGCTCGGCTCATGGCTACCCTCTCTTGGCTCCGGAGAAAGCACCCGCCGAACGGCAGTGCTCTTGCTCGAGAGACTTTTAGAACCGTATCTGGCTATAACAGTTGCGGCACAGCCAAGGAATTGCACCTTGATTCCGGTTTCGATTATTAACACTAGTAGTGTAGCAGGCGCTGTCTACACTAGATATAGTATTTTTAAGTACGTTTGCTACACTTACGATATAAAAAGGGGGTATATATGAGTGATCTAGAACCGAAGTTCGATACAACGGAAGACGCCGCTACTCAGCCAGAACCTGAAACGCAAGCAACCCGCGACGAGCAAGTCGGCCGCATGGTTCGCATGTTACTTGATAAGGGTTTTGAAGTCACAATCCCTACCCATGGGCTATATTCTCTGAAAAGACGAGAACCCGCCGCCGAATAAACGACCGGTAGGATAGCTGCTACCGCAACGTAAAGCTCTTTACTGCAGACGTAAACAGGGTGTAATCAGGATTCGCACTGTTGTCCGTATAGACAAGCAGAACCATATGTTTTCCAGCCGTTGGGCCGGTCAGTGTTATCTTATTCACTCCTTCGGCTGAGCCGATAGCGACAACGTCGGCTGCATAACTTCCAACATCGCACAAGAAGTTCACGCCACCCCATTTGGCAGGCGCAGTGCCCGCCGCATTCGGCTGGCTAGATTTATCAGTGAAGTTCACGCAATTATCAGAGGCGGTGCCGATAACGTCTACAGTTGCTCCGTCCGCGGCAACGGGCAAAAGCCGGTTCGCGGCAAACGTAGCAGGCACTGCATCAATATAAATGTCAATCCAGCGTGCCTGGTCTTCGCCAACCGTGCCCTGCCACGTGAACTGTGGCGCCGGTACGACCGAGGTATTCTTTTTCTTTTCCCAAGTAGCTGGCAGGTCCATGGTAAACAGCGCTTGCGTAATATGTTGGGTTGGCACGCTGCTGACCGGCACATTCCGGACAACC